>CAMTOT010000201.1 GCA_947074165.1 uncultured Bacteroidales bacterium | reverse complement strand
TTAATTGTCCAACTTTTTGGGTTCACTTCAAACTTGTTAGACAGCCCCTTTATTTTATCAGCTTGCGTACAGATTTTATCTTACCGCTATAACTTCAATCTCTACAAGAGCATTCTTTGGAAGTGCTTTAACAGCAAATGCAGAACGAGCCGGGAACGAACCTTCAAATTGTGAAGCGTAAACCGCATTCATCTCAGCAAAAAGAGACATGTCTGCAAGAAGAACTGTAGTTTTAACAATATTAGCTGTAGTAAGGCCAGCCTCTGCAAGGATAGCTTTTATATTTTTGAAAGACTGTTCTGTCTGTTCTGTAATACCACCTTCTGGAAATTCACCTGTAGCCGGATCAACAGGAAGCTGTCCCGATACAAATATCATACCGTTTGCTTCGATAGCCTGACTGTATGGCCCGATAGCAGCAGGCGCATTGTTTGTGTTTATAACTTTGCTCATATTGATAATGTTTTTAATAGTACCTATGATAGTACAGTTATACAATTTCTATTATTAGTGTTGTATTTGTTGAAAATGAAATATCAGGCTTTCTTACCAGCTTCGATACGTTGTCTTACCCCTTCATACATCAATACACCGGCAGCAACCGATACGTTTAGAGAGCCAATTTGACCAAACTGAGGTATAGAAACAAGTACGTCACATAAGCGAATATTTTCATTGCTGATACCAACATCTTCAGATCCCATCACGATAGCTACAGGATCTACATAGTCATTAATTTCAGTATATGACTGCGCAGCTTTTTCCGTAGCAGCTACAAGCTTAATGCCGCTTTGTTGAAGATATTTTAAAGCTTCGTTTATTGATCTCTCACGACATACAGGTATATGGTGAAGCGCTCCGGCAGATGTTTTAACCGCATCTGCATTAACAGTTACACTACCCTTTTCCGGTATTACAATAGCGTCAACACCGGCACATTCACATGTACGTGCTATGGCCCCGAAATTACGGACATCTGTAATCCCATCAAGCACTATAATGAAAGGATTCTTTCCTTCTTCGTAAAGAGCCGGAACTATATTTTCAAGTTTAGAATATGTAACAGCAGAAACAAACGCTATCACACCCTGGTGGTTTTTTCTTGTTATTCGGTTAAGACGCTCCACAGGAACTCTTTGCACCGGAATTGAATATTCTTTCACAAGAGCAAACAACTCTTTTGATAAATCTCCTTCCAAACCAATCTTTACAAGAATCTTATCGATCTCTTTATCGGCCTGGATAGCTTCTATTATGGCACGAATACCAAATAAAACTTCGTTCTTATTCATTATTTATAATTTTTGTCTGCAAATTTAATCACTTTTCCTGACTTTGCTCATTAATACCTTAGCATTATCAATTGCTTGTGATGTTAGTTTAGCACCGCTTAACATACGGGCTATCTCTTTTATCCTTTCCTCTTGAGAAAGTGATATTATATTTGTTGTGGTTGTGTACTCATCATCTTGTTTATAGACCTTATAATGAGCTTCTCCCTTTGAGGCTACCTGAGGCAGGTGTGTTATAGAAAGCACTTGCATGTATTTTGACATATCATACATGATAAGCCCCATTTTGTCGGCAATCTCACCTGACACACCCGTATCAATCTCATCAAAGATTATAGTAGGTAGCGATACTGCATTAGCTATAAGTGATTTTATCACGAGCATAACACGCGATATTTCTCCACCGGAAGCAATATCTGCGACAGGCATAAGTGTCTGATTTTTATTGGCGCTGAATAAGAATTTAACATTATCTGCGCCAGTCTCATCAAATCCATTCTTAGGAGTTATGGATACGTCAAATCTTACATTAGGCATACCAAGTAGTCGTAGTTTTTCTACAAGACCATTAATAAAGCGATCAGATACCTGTTTCCTCTTTTGCGTAAGTAATTGGGCAATATCTGTAAGTTTTGCAAGCTGACGTTCAATATCTTTTTTAAGAGAAGCTATTTTTTCATCAGAATTATCTATTGATCCCAAACGAAGCGCAAGACTATCCTGAAGTTCGACAAGACCACCTATAGTATCGGTATGGTGCTTCTGCTGAAGCTGATATATAAGATCGAGTCTTTCCTGAATCCATTGTTGACGTTCAGGATCGAACGATACAGCATCCTGCATAGAATCTGTTTCTCCAGCAATATCTTTAAGGTCTATATAATCTGAGTTTAGACGATCTGCAATATCTTCTATTTGCGGATATATCTTACGCAGATTATTAGATTTAGACACTACATCTTTAAGCAATGGGAGAAGTGAGCCTTCATTGCCGTCAAGCATATTTGATATCTGATACAATCCTGATTTAATATCCTCGGAGTGAGTGATTGTGTCAAGTTCAGCTTCAAGCTCCTCCTGCTCTCCTACTTTCAGATTAGCATCCTGAAGTTGTTTAAGCTGAAAACGTATATAATCAGACTCTTCTTTACCTCTGGAGCTTCTCTCTATAAATAGCTTTAGTTCGGTATTTAACTGCTTATATATACTGAATTCATGAAGATAACCTGCCAGAACCTGACTGTTGTCTGCAAGAGTATCAATAACACGAAGTTGAAAAGCATCCTCTGATATAAGAAGGTTCTGATGTTGAGAATGAATATCAATCAAAGAACCGCCAAGCTGTTTGAGCTGTGTAAGCGAAACAGGTGTATCGTTTATGAAAGCTCTTGATTTACCACTGGCATATATTTCTCGTCTTATAATGCAGTGAGAAGCATCATATTCAAGATCATTAGCTATAAAAAATGGTTCGAGTTTATAGTTTGAAAGATCAAAATTACCCTCAATGACACATTTATTATGTCCTGTTTTGATTGATTTGGCATCGGCTCGCTGACCTAAAATAAGCGATAATGCTCCCAGAATAATTGATTTACCTGCGCCGGTCTCTCCTGTAAGTACAGAGAATCCTTTCGCAAAACTTATGTTTAGCGAATCGATAAGCGCGTAATTATTGATAGTAAGACTTGTTATCATTTATTTAAACTCCTTTTTTATATCCTGCAGCCTGGATGTATGTCCGGGATACAGTCCTGTGAGCTTCTTATATATTTCCTGCTTCTCATTCATGGGAGCTTTTGAATAGATATTTATCAATTCGTCAAGCTTTGTATCTATAAACACAGATAACAGGACACTTGTTGAATTTGCGGTCTTTACCTCCTGCAGTATATCAAAAGTAGAGGATACGACAGAACGCCCTTTGTCCATGCTCTGAGCCATAACATCAAGCCCCTTTCGATGATAGTCATACCACAATTTATGAAATGATGATGTGGCCTCGTCTGTAAAAGCTGTAACCAACGCATGTCGGTTACGGTTACTTTCAAAGGCTCTCCATCCCACTTCACTTGTTGCCTGACACATTGTGACAATATTGGCAGCCTGCTTAAAAAACGGCTCCCCTCCTTTATATGAAAATGAATCAAAGTCAACGCCTAATATCATATATATATAATATGAAACAATGGCTACAAGATTACTCTCTATATTATACTCATTATATACAATAGGTTCATTCTCTACATAACCGAACTGTATCTCATTATCTTTAAAGTTAAATACAGAGGTTGTGTAAGCTGCATTATAAACAGGTCTGCGCGCCTGAACAGTTAATTCGCCTGAATATCTGTCTTGCTGCGGTATACTTTTTATAACAAAATTGAACGTGCAGTCTATTTTCTCCACATTGTTAAATTTCGCTTGCGACCACTTTTGTGTATTTATAAATTCGTTTAGAGCATTTTCGAGAGTCGAAAACATTTGCTTGTACGTTCCCTCAATCTGTTCGGCATTTATTTTTACTGTACAATTAAGCTCCTGCGAAAATATATTATCGCAGAAATAAAACATAAGTATAGCTACTAACAGAATGATTCGTTTCATATATCGATATATAGTTTTATTTATTGTCTGAGACTTTTACTAATTCATCTATGATATCTGATGCTACCTCTGATTTCAGTTTAAGAGCAAACTCTTTCTTATCACCATTACGATTGAGTATTGTGATTTTGTTTGTATCTACACGAAACCCGGCACCTTTATCCTGAAGTGAGTTAAGCACAATAAAATCAAGATTCTTACGCTCCATCTTTCCAAGGGCATTAGACTCCTCATCGTTAGTCTCAAGAGCGAAACCGACAAGCGTTTGAGCATCTTTCTTTATTTGACCAAGGGCTGCTGCTATATCCGGATTCGGAACAAGATTTATGTTCATCGTTTCGCCTGAACGCTTAAGCTTCATGTCTGCTATATTTTCTGGACGATAATCAGCCACCGCCGCACAGAGTATAGCGGCATCCTGATCTTCAAAACAACTCAGTGCTGCATCATGCATCTCTCGTGCCGACTCTACATCTATACGCTTAATATTAGGATGAATAGTTTTAACTGATACAGGACCGGCAATCAAAGTAACCTCCGCACCTCGGTTAGCACACTCTTCGGCAAGGGCAAAGCCCATCTTACCCGATGAATAGTTTCCTATAAAACGTACGGGATCAAGCTTTTCATGTGTCGGACCCGCAGTTATTAAGATTTTTTTTTTTAATGTTTCTTTTTGCGCAAAGAAATTCTCAAGATATTCTATGATAACTTCCGGTTCCTCCATACGTCCTTTCCCTATAAGATGGCTTGCCAGTTCTCCAGAAGTCGGTTCAATTATGTGATTTCCATAACTTCTTAGCGTCTGAAGATTTCTTTGTGTCGAAGGATGAGCAAACATATCAAGGTCCATAGCCGGCGCGACAAATACAGGAGCTTTGGCCGACAAATATGTAGTGATCATCATATTATCTGCTATACCGTTAGCCATCTTTCCGATTGTAGAGGCAGAAGCGGGTGCTATAACAAGAGCATCAGCCCAAAGTCCAAGATCGACATGACTGTTCCATGATCCTGTATTGGCTGTAAAAAATTCACTTACTACAGGCTTTCCGGTAAGCGCTGAGAGCGTGACCGGAGTGATAAATTCTTTTCCTGACGGAGTCATTACGACCTGCACGTCACAACCTTTTTTTATAAGACCTCTTACAAGGTAAGCCGCTTTATAAGCGGCAATACTACCGGTTATTCCAACGATAATATTCTTTCCTTTAAGCATATATTAAAAAATATGATTCAATAATTATTTGTTTATTCCGCGAAGTTTCAATTCCGTAAGAACTTTCTTTGTAGACAGTGCGAAATCACCCTGCATCATCCATGAGTAATACCCAAGATCTCGCGTGAAAACCTCCACTACCGGTATACCTTTATATTTTCCAAAGTTGAATACCTCAATCCCCTTATCGTTATATACTATTCGGCCGGCAAAATCCACATTCTTATTCTGCATAGAGAATTCGGCAAGAAACTCAACACTGTTTTCAAGATCATCATATTTATCAAGCTGACCTTTCAATACTTCGTAAGTAGCTTTTGTATCAGCCTCAGCGCCGTGAGCACCTATAAGCTCTTTACCGCAATAAAATTTATATGCTGCTGTAAGAGTGCGTTGTTCTTTTTTATGAAATATAGTTTGTACATCTATAAACTTACGTTTACTAAGATCAATTTCAACTCCAGCACGCAGAATCTCTTCCATAAGAAGAGGTACATCAAAACGGTTTGAGTTGTATCCGGCTATGTCACATCCTTCTATATCTTTAGCTATCAGCTTTGCTATCTCCTTAAATGTGGGTTTATCTGCTACCATCTCATTTGTAATTTTATGAACGGCAGTAGCCTCTGCCGGAATCGGACGTTCAGGATTAACAAGGTAAGTAGTCGCTATTTCTTTCCCATTTGGATAAACCTTCAGATAAGATATTTC
>CAMTOT010000200.1 GCA_947074165.1 uncultured Bacteroidales bacterium | reverse complement strand
CTTTACAGTCTCTAAAATACCTTTTTACATATTCCTTTTGTTGTTTTCTTACTTCGGTAACATTACTTGAATCAAAATCAATATCTGCTATGGTTGATCTGAACTGAGCTCGTCGCAGGCTTACAAACTCTTTAGAAGTACGGCTGGTTATTCGTTCTTTTATAACTGGCATATATTCAAGAGTTTTCCCGTAACCAAGAGCGTAAAGGGATCTTGCCTTGTCAAAATCAAGCAGACTAATATCACGAAATTTAAATCTTATAAGTATTCCGGAATCTGGATTTACGGTGTAGTCTGTCTTATGCATTACCATATTCTCCATTTGACCAATTATATTTTTTTCATGTGGTCGTGCCGGATTGTCGGATACAGTGCTGCCTATTATAATATCAGGATTGAATGTATTCATCATTACATCCACTGGGAAATTATTGTAGATGCCTCCGTCATGAAGAATCTCTTTACCCCACTTGACAGGGTGAAAAACAAAAGGAAATGCCATAGATGCACGAACAGCCAGGGCAAGATCTCCACTATCCATTGCAATCTCCTTTTTATTATATACATCCGCTACAATACATCTGAAAGGGACAAATAGATTATTAAAATTGTCTGCATTATTATTAAATACAGTCATGAAATAATAATCCATTGGCAGTGGATTAATCAAACTAGAAGGGATGAGATTAAAAACGGTATTTATAGAGTCATTAAAGTTAAGGTTCATCTTAATTTTATTAATCTGAACTTTCGGTTTCCGAAATGTATAAATCTTATCATTAGGTACAATACCCGTTATTATTTCCCTGAAAAATGAGGATTCAATGAGCGTCATCATCTCTTCAGGAGAGTAACCTAAACAATACAGAGCGCCTACGACAGCACCAATTGAGGTCCCGGTTATGTAGTCAATAGGAATATCATTATCCTCAAGTGCCTGAATAAGACCTATATGAGCAATTCCTTTGGCACCACCTCCACTTAATACCAGCCCGACGCGTTGTTGCGGAAAAGTGTTGATTGAAATAAATAATGATACAACGATTATACATATTTTTCTACTTATATCAGATAAGGTCATATCGACGAAAATTTAATTGTTTAAGCCTTTCTATACCCCATTGTAAATGAAGTATTAACGTAAATTATAAAACAAATCATTTATCAAAATGTTTAATAAATAAACAGCTTTGTATATGCCACCAATGCCAATATATCGCTGTTCATAAATAAAAATAGATGCAAAATGCTGATGTGATGATGAGGATATTAAAATGGATTATAACAACTGTGAAATGCAGCATCGTTTTTGTTGTTTTTATTGTAATATTTTCTATTCTAACATTTCTGTATATTTCCAGGACCGGTCTTATTACTCCCTACGCGCGTGCGTTTATGAATAGAAATATTGAGGGCAAGATGTGGTTTGATACATTGTTTATTGATTTTGATCGCTTTCCGGTTCTTAATGTAAAAACTACAAATGGGTATCTTATATCTCATGTACCATATTTTTCCGGTGATACTTTATGTAGGTTTGATTCGCTTGAGCTTGATATCGATATTGTTAAGATAATCTCAAAACCAACAACTATAGATATTCCTCAGGTTCATCTTGACAATGCATATACCAGCGTACGGCTTGATACAGCAAGCGTGAGTAGTTGGGCATTATGGAGATTTATAAAATCTAAACCAAAACCAAAGCATAAAGAAAAGAAATCAGCGTCACCGGTTATACTTAATATAGCTAAGATACACCTCAACGGTAAGTCCGATTTTGTGTATCACAATGATCATTCAGGGCTTAATATCAGCGCATCTTCCGACTCTCTCATTCTTGATGGTCGTATTGCGATAGATTATAAAAAGATTTGGGCTAATTTTCTTACATTTAAAAATCTGGATTTTTATCTTGATAATCCACAGAGTGGATTACTTATAGATCTGAATTCTCATGATTTTTTTCTTGATAACCTAAGTCCACCAGCATATGCCAATATTGCTATTAATCTTCATAATATTGAGGTAAAAGGGTATACTTTACCAAAACCTGCTGAATTTTTCATAGATGGTCATATTAAAATTGATGATTTCAAGACATATAGTTTTAATGATTTCAAACTTGGATTTAATGAGAATTATATAAAATTTGATGGGAATTTTGATGCAAGAAAGAGGGACTCCCTCCTTTCCGCAGATTTTAATCTTGACGTGCAGTTGCATTCTCCCAATGTGCAAAGCCTTATGGATTACCTGCCTCCATCCATGTCTTATCAGGAGTCAGGTTTAAAATTAGATTTTCCTATTACATCTGATATAATGTTTAAGGGGCTTCTTTCCCCTGTCAAAAACCGATTTCCTCATATTTCGTTATCAAGTATTATCCCATCTGGAGTTATCCAGGTTAATAAAATACCTATAGCGAGTAAAATTTATTTTAATACAGATTTATCTTTGAGTATTAATAAAAAGGATATTGATTTCAATATAGAGAAATTCAACATCTCTGCTTTTGATACCCGATTGGATTATAAAGGGCTTCTTTCTGTCTATAAAAAGAATATAGATCTTGATGGTTATCTTGGTTTAAATGGTAATCTGAAAGACATTAAAGCTATTTTTCCTGATAGTGTATTTAATTATCATGCAGATTATAGAGCATCGTTTTATATCAATGCTAATAAGAAAAATAAATTCAGGATAAATGAACTCTGTGGAGATATAGATTTTACGTCTCTTGCAGTGACAATGAATAAAGAGGATTCTATATATGTTGATAGACTTGGCGTATCTCTGTCTCCTAAAATTCGTACGTTAAATTATGATGAAACAGAAAACAAGTTTATTGCCTCAGACTCTGTTCTGGTAAAACTCACAACTGATTCGCTCAACGGTTACTATAAAGGTTTTAATTTTGATATTGATCAGTTTAATATTTCCGCCAGAGTAGATAACAGAGATGTATTTACTCCATATATCCCGGCCCGTGGTAATCTTGATATAAGTGAACTTCATCTTGAATATAACAGCGAAGACTCTATCCTGATTGGTGATTTAACGTCTGTGTTTGGTGTAAACAGCCAGACAAAGGAATTTGAATTAACGACCGTTATTAAAAATATATTCGCAAAGAGTACTTATGTAAACATGGTTTCCTCTGAGCTTGGTGCGGTCGTACGCGGGGAATACAAAGACACTACAAAAATACCTGATGTTTATGGTGCTCTTTTATCAGATAAAATATATTTATATTCCCCGGTTCTTCCACTTGACAATGAGGTGAGAAATATGCAGATACTGTTTTCACCGGAATATCTTAAAATAAAAAAGCTTGACATGACAAGCGGCGCAAGTAATCTTAATATAAACGGACAGTTTGACAATTGGAGTAACTTCCTGTTTAAAAAAGATAAACTTGTCGGTAACCTGGACGTAGTATCTGATTCTTTAGATATAAACCAGTTAATCGAAGCTATCACAAGAGGTGTTTTGTATCTTGATAAACGAGAGCAACCAGATATTGATTCTCTCATGGAGCGTATATTTCCTCCTTATTTTCTACCTCCTATGGAGGAGCAGCAGCATAGTAAAAAGAAAGAACTCATATATATACCTTCTAATCTCAATTTTAAGATCAATCTTGATGCCGAAAATATTGTTTATGATAATCAGAAGATGCAGCAGGCAAGTGGAACTATACTTGTTGCGGAGAACAGACTTATAGTTAATGATATGAGCTTCTTCTCTAAGGATATTGGCAGTCTGTTTATTGATGCGGAATATTTTACACCAGATTCTCTTAACGCAGAAGCATCAGTTAGTCTGATGCTCAATAATCTTAATGTAGAAAATCTTGTAAGCCTGACACCCGATCTTGTTACACTCGTGCCAATATTATCATCGGTAAAAGGAAATGTGAATTGTGAGATGTCGGCAATGGCAATGTTAGACTCAACAATGTATGTTAAGCTTGGTACACTTGACGCATTGGCTCGTGTTGAAGGTTCTAAATTATCTATTGAGAAGAAACGTGTATTACCTAAGTTTCTTGGTTGGCTTCTTTTGGGAGATAGAAAGCAGATAAGTCTTGATTCGGTCAGTGTTGATGTTGAGATTAAAGATAGTATCATAAGTGTTTATCCCTTCTTGGCAAGCGTAGGTCCATATAAATTCTCCGCAAGCGGAGTTCAAAATCTTGACCGTTCATTTTTTTATCATATCTCAATATTGAAATGGCCTTTGTGGTTTAAATTTGGTTTTAATATATATGGCAGTGATGATGATATACACTTCCGTCTTGCTTCTCCAAAGCTTACAAACCTTAGCCTTCCTGCACGTATCTTGTCTACATCTGTTACTAATCTTTATCCATCATATAGTGTGAAAAAAGATTTCCGTAAAAGTGTAGTCGAAAAGCAGGATGCTTTCGATAAACTAAACGAATACTATAAATCTATTATAGCTATGCCCGATAGTTTGCCTTATTCTAAAGATGAAGATTTGTTTGATCAACTAAATAAACTTAAAAGTAATAGTAATTCAGGTAGATAGGGTTTCTACATGGGATCGATATCTCTATTATTGTTATTTTTGTGATTAATAGATTTTTTAAACAAAAATAGACTAAATGGGATTTATAAAAGATATCAGAAGCGGATTCATTTACGGCTTGTTAATAGTGCTATTCTCCAGTTGTGGTATTCAAAAGAGTGTTTTAGATAAACAATACGATACGCGTGCTATATCTCAGAAACTTGGCGTAAAAGTAACTAATAAAGACTATGTTCCTTTTTTTATAGAAGCTGCTTCATGGGTTGGTACACCATATCGTGCTGGAGGCTCAACAAAAAGGGGGACTGACTGTTCCGGGTTTATATATTCTTTCTATAATCAGTTCTTTAAGATGAAGATAACCCGTAATTCAGAATCGCTGTATTATGACAGTTGCAACAAAATACGAAAGAGTAAGCTTGAACCTGGTGATCTTGTTTTCTTTAGAACAGGTCGTGGTCGTAAAATAACCCACGTAGGACTTTACCTGAAGGATGGAAAGTTTATACACGCCTCTACATCGAAAGGTGTTATGGTTAATAGTCTTAATGAAGATTATTATAGAAAAACATGGAAAGGAGCAGGGCGGGTAAGATTATAAATTAATTATCATTATATATGATTGAGCAATATGAATTTAAGCTAAAACCACGAAACCGTGGTTTTCATCTAATTACTAATGAGATTCTCTCAAATATACCATCTCTTCCGCGCAAAGGACTTATTAATATTTTTATTAAACATACGAGTTGTGCGCTTTCAATAAATGAAAATGCCGATCCTGATGTAAGAAGTGATATGGCTAAAATTTTTGATCGTTTAATAAAAGAGCGTGAGCCCTTTTATGAGCATATTTTCGAAGGAGATGATGATATGCCGGCTCATGCTAAAAGCTCCGTAATAGGTACTTCGATATCTATACCAATTACAGGTTCAAATCTTAATCTCGGCATTTGGCAAGGTCTGTATTTGTGTGAATTCCGCAATAATGGCGGAGGTCGTAATATTGTTGTTACGATTATAGGGGAATAATACAATCGTCGCTAAGAATCTATATACACAGCTATTGGTTATCAACCAATAGTATTTTAGGTTTATAAAAGAGGCTGTCTGACAGGTGTTTAGACAGCCTCTTTTTATGCGAAAAATGTATGATCCAATACCTTTCCAAAAATCTCCCAACCAATAGTATATATGAATCAACGGTTGCCGGAAAGTGCAACCGCTGATTCCGACTTGGGAATCAACGGATTCCAAAGAGGGAAACGCCTGTTGCCGATATCGGCAACAGGCG
>CAMTOT010000199.1 GCA_947074165.1 uncultured Bacteroidales bacterium | reverse complement strand
GAAAGACAGCAGATTTACAGTCTGCCCCATTTGGCCACTCTGGTATTTGCCCTTATACCTTGCTTTCAGGCTTGTTTTATTCCCGATTGCGATGCAAAGGTAGTGATAAGTTTTATTTGTGCAATAGTTTTGAAATATATTTTTTGTGTAAAAATAAGTGTTTGGGTGCAATTGTTTGATAGACAGAAGTGTTGAGTGTAAAAAAAATATCCGGTTAGATCGAAAAAAAATAATGCGATGAAAAATTGTTATTCATATGCATTTATTTCAGTTTTATATGATGAGTATTCCAGGTTTATATATACGATTGGTTATTATAGATATTTTCCTGTTGCATATAATTCGAATATTGTTTGGTGTGATTTTGATTTTTTTGGTTTTAATAATATTTCTTTTCATTAAAGTATATATATATGTTATAATCATGTGTAAATATTGTATGAATAACAAACTATATAAAAAGATGCTATGTTGTAGTAGAGTGTTCAAAACAAAATATAACTTAAATTAATTGTTATGGAATCTAATAATAAAGAAGTTTGGAAAGACGGAAAAGAGATTTCGCCAGACGCTCCTAAATGGGCATTGTATCGTAAAGTTATGACAGATGAATTTCCATTGCCATATAAAGGCCCGGATCGTCTTAAAGATGTAGTTGTTAAAGGTATGGATCTTTTAAATGAACTAAAGAATGGGCCTGAAGGACCTGCCTTTTTAGGTAAAGACTCTGCATTGCAATTCCATTATCCTGAAGTTAAAGATCAAAAAATAGCAGATAAAGGTATGCCTATTGATGATGTAATCAAAGAGGTTGTACATATGTTTGAAGGCGGTCCTAACTGGGGCCATCCATTGACAATGGAGAATGTATTGCCAAATGGTAATACAGCAGGTATAGCTGCTTCTATGTTAAGTCAGATATTTGCTCCAAATATTATGGAAGGTGAATACGGACAGAATGCACACCGTGCAGAATTAGAGACTTCAGGAATGATGGCAAGTCTGATAGGCTGGGATCCAAAACTTTGTGGAGGTATATTTACTTGGGGCGGTAGTGGCTGTTGGACATATGGCGTTAAGTATGGTCTTACTAGAGCACGTCCTGATTCAAGATGGACAGGTATGCGTGGTGATATGAAGTTAATATGTTCAGAGCAAGCGCATTATACACAGCAGAATACTTCCGACTGGTTGGGTATAGGTATGGATAATATTATACGTATACCATGCGACAGAACAACTAACGGAATGGATATGGACGCTCTTGATAAAAAAATGAAGGAGCTTCATGATCAGGGTATTGCCGTTGCTGTTGTGGTAAGTACTATGGGTACAACTGATGCGTCTGCATTCGATGATCCTGCAAAAATCAGAGAAATTATTGATAGATATCCAAATCCTAAAGGTTATGGTGATCCTCTTTTGTATTGTGACTGTGTAGTAGGATGGTCATGGATAGTATTTAAAGATTATGATTTTGAAAAAAATCCACTTGAATTTACTTCAGATGTACTTAATACATTGAAGGCAAATGCGGAATTATACAAAGGTATTATTCATGCTGACGCATGTGGTATTGACTTCCACAAAGTGGGATGGTGCCCGTATGTAAGTAGTTTATTCCTTTATAAAGATGCAGAAGTGTTTGAAAAACTTCTTGCCAGAGGTAAAGATTCTTATCTGCAGGTTCGTACACCTTACAATCCGATGTATTACACTATAGAGGTTTCTCGTACTGTAAATGGTGCAATGGCAGCTTGGGCTACTTTAAAATACTTTGGTCTTGAAGGTATGCAGGCTGTAGTTGGTGGTATTGAAGAGTGTAAATATGTAATATTTAAACTTGTTGAAGAATGTCCGAATATGGCTGTTGCCAATCCTGGAGATACAGGATTTATAACACTTATACGTGTATATCCTCCTGATATTGATGCTAAAAAAATGTATGATCTTGAGCTAAATGATCCGGGTCATAGAGAGCAGGTTATGAAATATAACAGACTAAATGAGGCTATAGGCAATAAGCTGTACGAATGGTATAGAAGCGGTCACAAAATTGATGGCGTTTGTTCGCCGTACATGAGTTTCAGTACAGGTTTCAGAACAACAAATTATAATCGTGATGAACATGATCCAGAGGCTGTAATATTTGCAATAAAATCATTCCCAATGACAGTATTCTGTACTCCTGAGGTTATGAAACACACTCTTAAATGTGTTGAAGCCGCACGAGATGAAGTGATAAAAGAGTGGGGTGGTACAGTATAATATATTGAGAAAAAATATATTACTTGTATAGTTCTTATATTTATTATGATATGAAGAGAGGTTTGCGAGCTAACAACTGAAGGCCTCGCAAACCTCTTTCTTTGTTTAATTATTATAAACTATTTTATGGAGTCAAATCATACTAATAATACTACACCTAATACTACACCTGTCGCGGGAAACGGTAAAGCCCCCAAAGTCGTGATCAGTGTAATGGCACTTGCCATTATGAATGTTACAACTATCGTAAGCTTACGAGGTTTACCTTCTCAGGCTGAATATGGATTTGGATCTATATTCTATTATACATTGGCTGCAGTTTTAATGCTCATTCCCGTTTCTCTGATTTGCGCGGAACTGGCTTCTACTTTTCCAAAAAAAGGTGGGCTTTTCCGTTGGGTAAGTGAAGCACTTGGTGTAAGATGGGGATTCGCCGCAATGTATTATGAATGGCTTGCAATCGTAATGTGGTTCCCGACAGTTTTGATATTTGCAGGCGTTGCTATTGCATATATTTGTTGGCCGGAGTCATTCGATGCTAAATTAGCCAGTAATAAAGGGTATACTTTGGTAACCTTGCTTGTGGTCTATTGGGCTGCTACACTAAATACTTTTCGTGGACTTAAAGCTTCGGCAAAATTAAGTACGTATGGTGGTATGATTGGAACTATCATACCTGCTGCTATATTGGTTATATTAGCTTTAATCTATATTATAATGGGAAAACCGATTTACTTACCTGTGGATCAACCTTTCTTTCCCGATTTTTCAAAACTGAATACCCTTGTGCTTGCTGCGAGTATTTTCTTGTTTTATGCCGGTATGGAAATGCAAGCAGTACATGTTGAGCATTTGGACAATCCGAAAAGGAATTATCCTATAGCGGTTTTCATAGCTACGATTATCACCATTCTCATATTCATATTATGTACTTTGTCTGTCGGGGTTGTTATACCCGAAAAAGAGATTAATCTTGTGCAGACCCTCCTGATTGCGTACGAGCGTCTGTGGTCAAATATTGGCTTGCCATGGATGGGGCATGTAATGGCAGTTATGTGTGCATTTGGTGTTTTAGGGCAGTCAAGTGTTATGATCGGAGGTACAACAACAGGTATGCTTATGGTTGGTAAAGCTGGTTATTTACCAAGACCTCTTCAAAAAACTAATAAGAATGATATGCAGGTCCCTATTCTTTTGGTGCAAGGGATAATTATTAGTTGTATAGTGTTCATTCTTATATTATTACCCTCTGTACAGTCTGGGTATCAGATATTTTCACAAATGGCTACTATAATTTTCCTTATGATGTATATTATTATATATATCGCGGCAATAAGACTCAGATACACTCAGCCTAATAAGAAAAGACCATTTTCTATACCTGGCGGTAATGTGGGTATGTGGATAGTAGGGTTGCTTGGATTATTTGGTGGTATTGCCGGAATAATATTAAGCTTTATTCCTCCATCACAGATAAATACAGGTAGTCCGGTTGTATATGTAGGGATACTGATTGTTGGTGTGGTTGCATTTAGTGTCGTGCCATTTATTGTATATGCATGTCGTAAACCAGGTTGGTTTGACCCGGCTACTCAGTTTGAACCATTTGATTTTGAGATTGAAGGGCGTAAGGCAAGTCAAAAATCTAAATGGGATGCAGATTATGTTCCTCCGAAAGAGCTGGTCGACGCCTTTGTTGATAAAAGGGCAAAACGAGTTTATGAATGGATCTCGTTGCATGGATCAAAAGAAGAAAAGGCTTCTGCTGCAGCTGAACTTGCTGCTTTAAAATCTAAAAATGATTTAATGTCCACATCTGCAGTAAATGAAAAAAATGAAGCTGACAAGCAGGATGATGCATCACTGTCTTCAGGCAATGAAGTGACAAAACCAGATTAGTGTAACAATCCTGGCATTTGATTTTTTTATGTAATAACTAAATTAAAAAATTATGAGAATAAAAACAGGTCATGGTACTATACCTTTGGTTACACTAATCGCTATATGGTCTATATCCGCTATAACGGCTTTACCGGGGCTGGCCGTAACTCCGATACTTGGAGATCTTGACACTATTTTTCCTCATGTGTCTTATTTAGATATTCAGATGATATCATCGTTCCCTAATTTATTTATAATCCCGTTTGTTTTATTATCCGGGAAAATGAGTGAGAGTAAGAATAAAACGAAGATTCTGATACTGGGATTGATTATATTTCTTGTTAGTGGTATATTATATCTATTTGCAAAAAGTGTAATTGCACTGATTCTCATTAGTTGTATGTTAGGAGTAGGTGCTGGTATGGTAACACCTTTATCAACCGGATTGGTAGCGGATTTCTTTATTGGTAAATATCGTACCAAACAGATGGGGTTAAGTTCGGGTATAAATAATCTTACTTTGGTGATCGCTACACTTGTGGCGGGATGGTTAGCGACTAAAAATTGGCATCTCCCTTTTGTGGTTTATCTTATACCTGTTTTTGCTTTATTGTTGTCTCACTTCTTAACGCCTGCATATCTTAAAAAGCAAAAGGCGGTCTATGTAGGTGATGGTTCAGAGGGAGATCAGGTCGATACTGCTATTGCATCTGCTTATGTGGCATCCGGAAAAAAACTAAATGGTAAACTTCTTACAGGTTTGATGATTGTATATTTTATGATTACTTATGTCATAATTCTTGTTTCTTATAATTTATCATTTGTTTTGCAAAAACATCATTTGAGTAGTGTAGAGTCTGGCTGGATGATTTCTATATTGTTTTTAGCTATTACAATCCCCGGTTTTTTTATTACCCCTATTGTTAGATTCCTTAAAAATTCGGTCGTTTACCTTTGTTTTTTAGGTATTGTAATCGGATTTTTCATGATTCTTGTGTTGAAGTCTACATTTTTTATTGCCTTTGGTATATTTCTTATTGGTGGTGGTTATGGTATTGTGCAGCCTTTGATTTATGACAAGACATCTCTGTCTGCTAAACCACAAAAGGCAGTGTTTGCTTTAGCCTGTGTAATGTCAGCTAATTACCTTGCGATTTATCTATGTCCGTTTATAGCTTCTGGTTTTCAGCATATTTTCGGACAAACTCACAATATGTTATTCCCGTTCTGGGTAAATATGCTGATTGCTTTTCTTCTTGCTATAATTTCCTTTATAGCTCACCGCTCTATATTGTTTTCTGCGGAGAGCTCAATGTATCATTGTGATAAAGAAAAGCAATGATTATGTAATAAAAGAAATGGTATTTATAATTATTACAACTATGAGCACTTATATGCCTCTTTGAGGAATAGGTGCTCAAGTTGTATGTATTTGGATATGACATAATAATAGTTTAAACTTAAAAAGATATCGTTTTTCTAAGCATCGGCTAAGCATATTTTTATGGTCGTTTCTGTTTATTGTATAGTAATAATAAGCTTTATCCAAATAAGACGATATATTTAAAAATAACCACAGACAACAGGGGCTGTGCGGTAATTTCATGTCCATGTAAAGTCACGGTGAAAATTCTCCCAACGGAACCCATATATGCAACGCCGGTTGCCGATATCGGCAACCGTTGATTCTGACTTTGGAATC
>CAMTOT010000198.1 GCA_947074165.1 uncultured Bacteroidales bacterium | reverse complement strand
TTCTGTTGTGCGTAGTGATCTTTACCTTGCTATTGTTTTTTTTTTCAAAGCAGAAGACGGCATACGAGATAATGAGCGGTTACTGGAGTTCAGACGTATGCTCTTCCGATCTCTCGCACCATATCAGTCATGTATTCTTGCAGATGAAACTATATGTGCAGATCCATCTAAAACAAAAATTGAAATTGATTTGTCTCTTGGTATTAATGACCTTCTGCAAGGTGTTAAGACAGTGAAATCAGTAAGATTCTTTAATTTATCGGGCGTTGAGATATCTGAGCCTGTTAAGGGATTTGTTATCAAACAGACAGTTTACACTGACGGAACGCATGTAACTGATAAAGTAAATATCAGATAAAAAGTAGATAATAGATTAATCTAAAATTCAAGAAGGCGTCTTATTCAGAAATGGATAAGACGCTTTTTTTTAATTAAAGTACGATTTGAGTATTATTTTCTATGCATATGAATATCTATACATATAAAAAAATGATAATATTATTTTCTTTGCATATTAATAACAAGAATCTAAATATAATCCAGAAATGAAAAACACTCTCTTGGGTATATTACTTACATTATGTTGCTCTACAGGATATTCTCAACCATCAGGATTAAACAAAAAAGAGTTTAATAAATATTGGAAAGTAGAGTCTGAATCACCTGATTTTAAGGTTACGTTTATTAATGATACTCTCGAACTTATCTCTCCTCAGGGGCTAACATTGTGGAGAAAAGAGATGATGAAAGGAGATGTTACAATTGAATATGACGCTTGCGTAATGGATGAAGGTAAGCCAGGAGACAGACTTAGTGACCTCAATTGTTTCTGGATGGCTTCAGACCCAAAGCATCAAGGTGATATATGGAAGAGAGAGAACTGGAGAACCGGTATATTTAAAAATTGCTACTCTCTTAAACTATATTATTTGGGGTATGGCGGTAATTATAATTCAACTACGCGTTTTCGTCGTTATGATGGAGATGAGGCTGGCATAACACAAGCCTCAGTAAGACCGGCAATTCTTACTGAATATACAGACACAGATCATCTGCTTAAAGCTAACAAATGGTATAAAATAAAAATAGTAGGCAAAGGCAATAGAGTAGAGTATTATATTGATGGAGAGCGTCTTGTCGACTTTTACGATGTAGATCCTTACAAAGAGGGTTGGTTTGGTTTTCGTACTACTTTGTCTCGCACCCGAATCACTAATTTCAGATATACAGCTACTTTGCCGGAATATACCGATGCAGCACTTCACTGGGTAGGTGATGTACCTGTTATTGACACTCCTGTTAGTTTTGGCGTTCCTTTTCTTGAAGGAGAACTTAGTTCTGCTTCACAATTGTCTCTTGTAAATCAAGAAGGAACAGTTTTGCCTGCCGATTACTCTGCATTAGCTTATTGGCCGGATGGTTCCGTAAAATGGAGTGCAGTGGCATCTGTTATACCGGCATCAACACAATACTTATCGATAAGTAAAAATGATAAAGACGTAAAAAAAAAGTCTGTAAAATCACAAGCTATATCCGTAAAGGTGACATCCGGTCATATTTGTATCAATACCGGAAAGATTGAGGCACATATCCCGCGTTCGGGTTTTAATTTTATAGACTCTTTATGTATAAACAATATAAAGATTGCAGGTGCCGCCAATCTGATATGCTCCTTATCAGACCATACCGGTTCTAATAATACCCCGCACATTTCTTATAAATATTTTGAAAGCATAGTACAAAATGCAGTTGTCGAATCTCAAGGTAATATAAAGACTGTGGTAAAGATAGAAGGTGTACATACTGATAGACAATCGGGTAAAAATATTCTTCCTTTCATAATAAGACTATATTTTTATAATGATAACGAACGAGTCTCTATGACTCACAGCTTCATCTATGACGCAGACCATGAAGAAGAATTTATTACATCTCTTGGTATTAGATTTGAGATCCCAATGCGTGAGGAACTTTATAATAGACATGTTGCTTTTGCATGTGCAGACGGAGGTGTATGGAGTGAACCTGTGAAACCACTTGTAGGCAGGAGAGTACTTCAACTAAAAAAAGAAAAGAAAAGCGAAACATCAACAGATGCATCACCTTCTTTTCGTCAGCAGCAGGTCGATGGTGTTCGCATACCTTCTCCTGATATGTTTGATGACTATAACAGGGGGCTTATAGCCGAGTGGGCTTCATGGTCGGATTATCGTCTGTCTCAGCTTAACCCTGACGGATTTACTATAAGAAAGAGAACTGCCGGAACAAACCCTTGGATAGGTACTATGGGAGGTACGCGAGCACCGGGCTATGTATTTGCCGGTGATGTAAGTGGGGGGCTCGGTATCACTATCCATGACTTTTGGCAGTCTTATCCGTCTACGCTTGATGTAACTAATGCACGCGAAGATAATGCCTATATAACGGTGTGGATGTGGAGTCCTGAGAGCGAACCTATGGATTTACGTCATTATGATAATATATCACATTCTCTTGACGCGAGTTATGAAGATGTACAACCTGGCATGAGTACCCCTTACGGTATAGCCCGTACAAGCTCAATCTCATTGATTCCTTACTCCGCTTATCCTGGTAAAGAGTCAATAGCTACTCATGCAAAGACACTATCTGATAACTCTCGTCTTATGCCTGTACCGCAATATTTGCACTCTAGAAAAGCATTTGGTATATGGAGTCTCCCTGATTATAGTAATTCTCAACGCGCATATATTGAGGAACGTCTTAACTCTTATATTGACATTTATCAAAAAGCTATAGATCAACACAAATGGTATGGCTTTTGGAATTATGGAGATGTTATGCACGCCTATGACCCCATAAGCCACCAATGGCTATACGATGTAGGTGGATATGCGTGGGATAATACCGAGCTAGCTTCTAATATGTGGCTTTGGTATAATTTCCTTCGCACAGGTGATTATAAAATATGGAAAATGGCTGAAGCTATGACTCGCCATACCACAGAAATAGATGTATATCATATAGGACCTAATGCCGGGCTTGGTTCTCGCCATAATGTTAGTCACTGGGGATGCGGAGCAAAAGAGGCGCGTATAAGTCAGGCTGCGTGGGGCAGATTCTATTATTATCTTACTGCAGATGAGCGTGCAGGTGATCTCATAACTGAAGTTCGAGACGCTGAGCAGAAACTATATACCTTAGACCCTATGCGTCTTGCTCAGCCAAGAGATAAATTCCCATGTACAGCTCCGGCTCGTATACGCATCGGGCCAGACTGGCTGGCATATGCAGGCAACTGGCTGGCGGAGTGGGAGCGCACATCAGACACTGATTACAGGGATAAAATACTTGCCGGTATGAATTCCATATCTTCATTCAATGACGGATTGTTTACCGGCCCAAAAGCACTTGGGTTTGATCCCGCTACTTGTCGGATTAGTTATGAAGGTGATACAGCTGTGCGTAATACAAATCATCTCACAACGATTATGGGCGGATTTGAGATTATGAATGAAGTTATGATGATGATTGACAATCCGGGATGGAACAGAGTGTGGCTTTCTCATGCAGCCCGTTATAAACAACAGGCACTGGAAATTAGTAAAAGTCGTTTCAGAGTATCCCGTCTTATGGCTTATGCCGCTTCTGTATTGCGTGATAAAGAAATGGCTGCTGAAGCATGGCATGATATTATGACAAGACTTGAACATACACAGGCACCGGAATTTAAAGTCCGTAAAATTTATCCGCCGCATGTACCCAATGTACTTGACGAATGTCCGACTATTTCAACAAATGACGCAGCCTTATGGAGTCTTGATGCAATATATATGCAAGAAGTTATACCTTTGGGCAATTGAAAAATTAATACTTTTCTATGGCTAAAAAAAAGATAGAAATAAATATGAAAAGCTGGGGTATATATACCCATTGGGATAGGTCATCGCGAGAGCTGCCAAAAATAAAGAAATTTACTCATACTATACCTTCTGTTGTGGATATAGAGTTTGGATATATTCTTCATATAAAGGGGGCTAAAGGCAAGCAGATTGAGTTTGTCATGAAACACCCGCCTTTTACTGACGAACAAGGAAATATACGCCCGGACTTTGAAGGTTCACAATTTATTAATTCCAATGACTGGCAATTCTTTCTTGGCGACACAATCTGGCTTCCGGTAGAAAACAAATGTGGTGTGTGGGAAATTATAACTTATCTTGATGGCAGGGAGATAGCCCGTAAAAGCTTTAATATAGTAATGCCTGAATAAATAAAACATCCCTTTTATAAAGTAATATAGTTTGTTATTTCTATAATGCTTTATAAAAGGGATAATTCTGTAAAAGAGCTATTCTATAGAAAATTATTTTGTGTAAAATAACATAGAAACATAATCTACAACTTCATTCATAGGCATTATCTCTCCGGAATTACCCTGCTTGAGAATATCTATTTTAAAATGCTCTGATATATTTCTGGCAAAATAAAACAGACTCATAATAGTTCCGAATCCGCAAATCGATATATCTTTCTCTTTAATTCTTTTTTCAAATTCGGCGCAGTCATATTTAAGTAACGCCTCAAGTGCATAATCGTCGAGTTCTTTTCCTTTCTCCGCGGTATCAAAGTGATTGAAATCAGAAGAGGCAATATAAAGAGGTTTGCGATTGGTCTCTTTACACGCTTTAAATAAGGCGTCTCCGATAATTTTTGCGTTCTCTCTGTTTTGAGCTCCAAACGAAATCGGAAGGATCTTAATCCCTTTAGGCATAAAGTATTGTATATACGGTATTATAACTTCACCCGAATGCTCGTAAGCCTGCGATAATGAATCAAAAGGGAGCCCTACATGATAAGCCAGTTCTTTATCAATAGCAATTTCTCCCAGAGGTGATTCCCAAAAGTCATGCTCATCAATAGATGCTGCCAGTCCCCTGCCTGTATGATTT
Organism: uncultured Bacteroidales bacterium; assembly: GCA_947074165.1. Lineage (GTDB taxonomy): Bacteria > Bacteroidota > Bacteroidia > Bacteroidales > JAUNSR01 > JAUNSR01. Next base: position 930 of record CAMTOT010000198.1, on the reverse strand, counting down.
GGGTTTACAATTATTATTACATCAAACGTTTGTTTACTCTCTTTGATAATTTCAAAGAAATGTACGGTTTGCGGCGCGCTATATATATGTCCGGCATGCGGAATCACACCTCCTATGATATTTTCGGATGAAAGCTTCAGATTTATATCTTTTTTTTGTTCAGATAATGCTCTCTCTATGCCTTCTATAAGCTCTTTTTTGTCTGAAGGATAAAACTTACCTTCAGCATAATTGGGACGTACTCTCATAAATTAAGTATTTATACAATTATACATTACCTATGTATGCTTTTGGCAGATACTCTTTAGCGATCTCATATAATCCTCTAAGAGACTCAATCGGTGTAGCCGGTATTTGTAACTTATGACATGGGAAATACCTGTTGATATGGAGAGATATGTCATCACCAAGTTCTTTCTTAATCCATTCAATTGTTTTTCTGAATTCACCGGGATCATCATTCTCTCCGGGTATTACAAGATATGCTATCTCAAGATGTTTTCCACTTTTTACTATCGTTTTAAGAGTATTAAGAACAGGTGCAATTGATGATTTGGTAAGATTTTTATAAAAATCATTTGTGTTGCCTTTCAAATCAATATTAAACGCGTCAATAATAGGCAATAGCTCATCAAGAGGTTTCTGTTCGATATATCCGTTAGACACCATAACGTTCTTAAGCCCGTTCTCTTTAGCCATAATAGCGATATCTCTCATGTACTCAAACCATACCGTTGGCTCATTATAAGTATATGCAATTCCAATATTACCATCTTTTACACTATTAAGAGCTGCGTCTACTACCATTTTAGGGGATACATCCTTTTCAGATAGTCTTACGGAAGCCTCATCTGTTGTTGCTATACTCCAGTTTTGACAGAACATACAACTCAGGTTACATCCTATGCTTCCGATTGAAAATATCTTTTT
>CAMTOT010000197.1 GCA_947074165.1 uncultured Bacteroidales bacterium | reverse complement strand
CGAGATAATGAGCGGTGACTGGAGTTCAGACGTGTGCTCTTCCGATCTAGAGGGACATTTTTATGTTTTAAGGATTAGAAAAAATAAGTATATTTGTAGAAATTATAATATTTATTATGGATAAAATAACATCGTTGAACAAAGCTGCAGACAATATCCGAATTTTGGCTGCTTCTATGGTTGAGAAAGCAAAATCAGGACACCCGGGTGGTGCTATGGGTGGCGCTGATTTCGTTAATGTTTTGTACTCTCAGTTTTTAACTTACGATCCGACAGATCCTTCTTGGATTAACAGAGACCGTTTCTTCCTTGATCCAGGCCATATGTCGCCAATGCTTTACGCGGTACTTGCCTGCACAGGTAAATACACAATGGAAGAGCTATCTCAGTTCCGTCAATGGGGAAGCCCGACTCCGGGACACCCAGAGGTAGATATTAATCGTGGTGTTGAAAACACATCAGGACCACTTGGACAGGGTCACGTAATGGGTGTAGGCGCAGCGATTGCTGAAAGATTCCTTGCTGCCCGTTTCGGTGAGTGGATGAGCCACAAAACTTACGCTTTCATCTCAGACGGTGGTATACAGGAAGAGATATCACAGGGTGCTGGTCGTATTGCCGGATTCCTTGGATTGAGCAACTTCATCATGTTCTATGACAGCAACGACATCCAGCTTTCTACAGATACAGAAGCTGTAACAACAGAAAAAACAGCAGAAAAATACGAATCATGGGGCTGGAACGTTATCACTATTAACGGTAACAGCGCTGCTGAAATCATCTCTGCTCTTGAAAAAGCTAACGCTGAAACAGCTAAACCAACCCTTATCATTGGTAAAACAGTTATGGGTAAAGGAGCTATCACAGACGCATGCGAGAGCTTCGAAAGAAAATGCGCTACTCACGGTCAGCCTCTAAGCGCTGCAGGTGCATCTTTCGCAAAAACAATTGAAAACCTTGGTGGTAATGCGGAAGCTCCGTTCCAGTTGTTTAATGAGACAGTAGAACTATACGCTGCAAGAAAAGAGCAACTTGCTAAGATCTGCGCAGAGAAAAAAGCACAGGCTCAGAAGTGGGCTGCTGAAAACCCTGCCCTTGCAGAAAAACTTGAGAAATTTTTCTCTGGCGAGGCTCCGGAAATTGACTATGCAGCCATCGCTCAGAAACCAAATCAGGCTACACGCGCTGCTTCTGCTACTGTACTTACATATTTCGCCGAGCACATCGAAAATATGATCGTTGCTTCTGCCGACCTTGCTAACTCAGACAAAACAGACGGATTCCTTAAAAAGACTCACGCGTTCACATACCAGGACTTCACAGGTGCATTCTTCCAGGCTGGCGTATGCGAGCTTACAATGGCAGCTATCATGAATGGTATGGCTCTACACGGTGGTGTTATCCCTGCTTGCGGTACATTCTTTGTATTCTCTGACTATATGAAACCTGCAGTGCGTATATCTGCGCTTATGGAGCAGCCGACTAAATTTATCTGGACTCACGATGCGTTCCGCGTTGGTGAAGACGGACCTACTCACCAGCCAATCGAACAGGAAGCGCAGATCCGCCTTCTTGAACAGCTTAAAAATCATAGCGGCAAAAACTCTATGCTTGTTCTTCGTCCTGCAGACGTAGCTGAGACTACTGTAGCATGGAAGATGGCTATGGAGAACACTGACTCTCCTACAGGCCTTATCCTTTCTCGTCAGAACATCACAGACCTTCCGGCTCTATCGGGCAACCGCTACGAAGAGGCTCTTCAGTCTGTAAAAGGTGCTTACGTAATCTGCAAAGATGAAAATCCAGACGTTATTCTTGTGGCTAACGGTTCTGAGGTTTCAACTCTTGTAGAGGGCGCGGCTCTTCTTAAAGAAAGAAAAGGCATCACATCTCAGATCGTATCTGCACCTTCAGAAGGTTTGTTCTTCAACCAGTCTGCAGAATATCAGGAATCTGTAATACCTTCAAACAAACCAGTATTCGGTCTTACTGCAGGTCTGCCTTCTACACTTCACCGCCTTGTAGGTAAAAACGGTAAAGTATGGGGACTTGACCACTTCGGATTCTCTGCTCCTTATCAGAAACTTGATGAAGAGTTCGGATTCACTGCAGAAAACGTTTACAATCAGGTTATAGAAATGCTTAAATAATAACAGCATAAGTTACTGAAAATGACATTAATCCTTTATCATCCTATATATTGTGGATGATAAAGGATTTCTTTATTTTAACCCAAATCTAATAAAATTCTAATCGAAATATCCACACATTATATATTAAGAATCTATACATTCGCCTAATAAACAGTTCAAACTACTACAGACACACGAATGAAAAACTTTAAACAATGGCTTACCATAGCCATAGCGTCGGCAGCACCGGCTGCAATAAGTGCGGCCAATTATTACGCCTCACCGAAAGGTAGCGGCAACGGTTCATCATACTCCACTCCATGTTCACTTACAAGCGGGATAGGAAAATTATCATCTCCGGGCGATACGCTTTTTGTATTAGGAGGTCAATATGACATCACATCAAAGGTAACCGTAAATAAAAGCGGCAACAGCTCAAAAAACATCGTGATAACATCATATCCCGGAGAAATACCTATACTCGATTTCAGATCACAGCCGTATGGCAGCGAAGTAACAGGCAGCAACAACGTTGGGATATCAATATCTACAGGTGCTAAATACCTGCACATAAAAGGACTGACCATACGCTACGCAGGAAAAAACGGACTTATAAACTATGGATCCTACTGTACGATTGAGAACCTGGATGTGTATGGGTGCGGAGATACCGGCATACAACACAAAACGGGAGGAGGCAACAAAATAATAAATTGTGATTCTCACGACAACTTCGATTATAAGACTCTCTCTACTGACGGTACGGCTGATTACGGAGGCAATGCCGACGGATTTGCCGACAAACAATACACAAATCAGGAAGGAAACACTTATATAGGGTGTCGCTCGTGGAATAATTCCGACGACGGCTGGGACTTCTATCAGCGTATAGGCAATAGTGTATTCCACGACTGTATATGCTACAAAAACGGCCCGGAGAGTTTCGACATGAGCAGTCACCCAAGACTTGCCGTTGATAAAGCATGGTTTGACCAGTTTCCTAAAAGTGTGACAGACCGACATGGCAACACTGTAAGCGTTACTCTTGAAAACTACGTCAATCTTGGTAACGGCAACGGATTTAAACTTGGCGGTGACAGAACTACTCACGATGTAAAACTATACAACTGCCTTTCAGCAGAGAATACCATGCGTGGGTTTGACCAAAACAATAATTACGGCACGATGGAGATATACAACTGTACGGCATATTCTGATGGTATTAACTACGGATTTGGCAATAAAAACGGAGGTACGCTTATTCTAAAAAACAATGTATCCCTTGCAGGCAAATCGTCAAACTCTTTCGTTTGTCCCACAGTCACATCAGAATATAATAGTTGGAATACAACCGGAGTTACCTGTACATCAAAAGACTTCTTAAGTACGGACGCAACTCTTATACTTACTCCACGCAACTTAGATGGTTCACTTGCCAACACACTGTTTATGAAACTTTCAGAAGGCAGCAATCTCATAGATAAAGGCATAGATATAGGATTGCCATACAGCGGTAAGGCACCAGATTTGGGATGCTACGAATATGGCGAACTCAACCCTATGCCGGGTATCGTTACATGCGAATCTGCCAATAATAATCAGGTAATATCAATAGGCAATATTATCAGACCCATGATATTCAGGTGGTCAGGCAGCGCTACGTCTCTCTCTATACAGAATCTGCCGATGGGGTTAAACAATACAGTCAACACCGCAGAGCAGACACTCACTATATCAGGTTCACCTACAACCCACGGCATACAGACATTCAGCGTAACAGCTATAAGTGAATACGGCAATAATTTTATAGAATGTACAGTAGATGTGCGAGAAAGCAACTTCAAAAGCATAGCTTACGTGACTACTCCAGACAATAGCGCCGATTTCGCTATCCTGTCGCGACTGACTCAAAACAACGATTTTGCTGTGACGATACTTCCGGCAACAACAGTCAATGATTATTCTGCCTATGACATGATATTAATAAGTGCAGTGCCTAACTCTTCTGCAGCCGGACTTCCGTCTATCAAATCGCTTAACAAGCCGAAAGTGCTATTGAAACCATTCCTTCTTAAAAATACTGTATGGAACTGGGGTAATGCTGTCAATTCATCAGATTCAGATATCTCGGTAAATGAACGAGACCACTCTATTTTCAAAAACATAGAGACAGACAATGGATATATCAAACTGTTTTCTTCTGTTACTACAAACGGAGTCACGGCTATTTCAGAATGGTATAATGCTTCACAAACGATTAAACTGGCATCTCCGGCCTCCTCATCTTTACATGCAGTAACAGAAATTCCGGTTGGATCCACAATTAACGGCGCTCAGGTCACATCACTGTTTATAATGATTGGCGTAAGCGAATACTCTACAGCAAACATGACAGACGCAGGACTTAAACTTATAGAAAACGGATGTTACTACGTCTTAAACATGAGTATAGATACCTATATAGAAGGAAACATGGCAGAAAACAATGAGCTGAAAATAATCAGAAACAACAATACTCTCAGCACTGACCGTCCGGATATGATAAAGCATATCTCTGTAATATCACTGTCCGGTAATAATCTGCTTAGCGATTACGGTAATGAGATAAATATTGCATCATTAAATAAAGGCATTTATATATTGCGTGTATTAAGCCACGACGGCACTATGCACAACATTAAATTTGTCAGATAAATTATATATCTATAATTCCCGTGATAAAAATCATATAACGCTGATTTTTATCATGGGAATATTTTTTTGTAACACTGAGATAAATTTCGGTAAGGAATTTTCGATTTGCGAATTGAAAAATTTAATACCTTTGAGTAAAATTACCTCGAATAATAATTTATCCACAACAAAAACTTGAAAGAAATGATTATCGGATTGGCATCAGACCACGCAGGTTATGAGAAAAAACAATTAGTGATTGAGATTCTGAAACTTAAAGATATTGAATATAAAGATTTCGGATGCTACTCTACAGATGCATGCGATTACGCAGACCCTGCTCACCTTTTAGGTGAAGCAATCGACAAAGGTGAACTTGTAAAAGGTATTGCTGTATGCGGAAGCGGGAATGGTATCAATATGGCTCTTAATAAACATCAGTCGGTACGCGCGGCTCTTTGCTGGTGTGAGGATATCGCGAAACTTGCTCGTCAGCACAATAATGCGAATGTACTTGTTATGCCGGGCCGTTTCATTGATGACAAAACTTGCCGTGAAATTGTAGATGCTTATTTAAATACTGAATTTGAGGGTGGTAGACATCAGACTCGCATTGATAAAATTCCATTGAAATAAGATTTTGTAATTTTATATGATACAAATAAAGCCACAGCCCGAATAATGGGATGTGGCTTTATTTATTGGTATAATTTATCTTACTGATAATTTCTAATCTGCATATTTTTGCGGTTGTTTATATTTATCGTATTGTTTGATAATAATGAGATATCCACCCAATATCCAAAGACAACATAAGATTATACATAGATATTATATTCATAGAAAGTCATTAAAAAAATACCCTAACGAAAAGCATATATGCAACAATTGATGTTGATATATGCAACAACTGATTCCGACTTTGGAATCAGTTGATTCCAAAGAGGGGAACGGGCGTTGCCGATATCGGTATCAGCTGTTGCACATATAGAGATCGGAAGAGCGTCGTGGAGGGAAAGAGTGTACGGCCTGGTGTAGAGCGCGGGGGGAGCTGGATCCGTAAACAAAAACTGC
>CAMTOT010000196.1 GCA_947074165.1 uncultured Bacteroidales bacterium | reverse complement strand
TAAAAATGAAAAAAGAAATCTTCTCCTAAAACGCCGTAAAACTTAACTAAATCACCTGCGAGATGCTCATTAATGACAGCTCTGTTTATTCCTCTTAATTTATATTCTCTTAAGATCGAAGCACCTTCTCGTGAGGAAGAGACAAAACTTACATCCTCTCTGTGTATTGCATGGAAATCACCTCTTTTTATCCAGCACAAACGGAATATGTCTTTATCAAGACCCTCAAATATCTCATCGTCTGTATCTACGATGACACTACGAGGATGAGGTACATTGTTTTCAATAAGAAGTCTGGTCATCTTTTCTCGTGTGCAGTTTATTATGCCATTGCCTGAATTGATAACTAAAGCTCCGCGCTTCTCCATCTCTATAAGACGGTCAATCGCTTCACTGCTTCTTACCATATTGAATATTACTTTATGATCGTATTCTTGTTTACAGAACTCCTCTTCAGATACTATATCTACAATACAGCCTTTCTTTCTTAGTTCTGCAACTGTCAGATTAAAAATGGCGGCGTCATTGCCTATATGATTGGGTGAAAAGCAGTTTTGTCTTGTTATACCGAGAATTTTCATTTTAATATATTCTTTTAAATCTCAACAGGTTATTTATTTTGAAGAAATTCTTCAGCTGCCTTTATATCGGCGGTGTGGTCTACATCTATTATTTTTGAGAATGGGTAAGCTTTTATTTCCACACCGTTTTCAATCAGCGAGCGCTGATAATTTCTCATTCGGTGCTGGCCTGAATTGATTGCTTTCTCAAGCACTGATTTTGACTCGGGCAAGAGACAGTAAATTCCGCCTGATATATATTTTACGTCAGAGCGCGGATTGTCTAAAAAGCCTGTTATTTTCATTCTCAGGTCAGTTGCGACATATAGAGGCGATTCATCTTCAATGTAATCAGTAACAGCAAACAGAGCTTCATTTTTAGATAAAAACGCACTTATATACTCTTTAAACTCGCTTTCTTTAAATATCGTATCTACAGTAGTAAGACAAAACTTATCATCTGGAATTATCTTAGAGAGTTCGTAAAAGCTGTGCATTGAACTTGGAGTGGTTTCTATTACAAGTTCTACTCTTACCGGATAATGAGTTGAACGGATGTGTAATGCCACATCTTTCATATATTCGTTTACAATTATATAAACAGTATCAGCATTGTTTTCTGAAAATATTCTGATAAGGCGGTCAATCATCTTTTCGCCGTTAATCTCCACAAGAGGTTTTGGCGATTCTACACCTTCTTTCGCAAGCCTGGAACCGTCACCGGCTGCGATAATAGCATAATTCATATAGTAAATATTTACAAAAAAGGGGAATAGCCTGATGATAATCCGACTAATCCCCTTCATTTTATAATTTTAATTATTCAGCTGTTAAGTCCAGTTTTTCGTTATCACCACTCTTATCAAAATATTGTTTTCTAAGAGGATTATTACGCATCTCGTAATAATTGCTTCGTGATCTGAATATATCAATCGCTGTATATATAGCTTGTCTGAATGAATCTTCAGAAGCAATATTTTTCCCTGCGATATCGTAAGCAGTGCCATGAGCAGGGGAAGTACGTATAACCGGAAGTCCGGCTGTAAAGTTTATACCGGCGTCCATAGCAATCGATTTAAACGGAGCAAGGCCTTGGTCGTGATACATCGCTAATACAGCGTCAAAACGCTTGTAATTGCCGGATCCGAAGAAACCGTCTGCCGCATATGGTCCGAAACAAAGCACTCCTTTTTCTGACATCTCTGCTATGGCTGGTGTAATAATCTCTATCTCCTCCGCTCCAAGCAGACCGTCGTCACCTGCATGAGGATTAAGAGAAAGAACAGCTATACGCGGACGTTGTATATCAAAATCCTGTTTAAGTACCTGATTTAGTATTCTTAGCTTAGAAGATATTCCCTCTGTTGTAATAGCAGACGGCACCTGTGATACCGGAATATGTCCAGTAACAAGAGCCACGCGGAAATTATCCTGCATAAGAATCATTAGTGATTTTTTTCCTCGTCCAAGTGATTTCTCAAGAAACTCCGTATGACCTGGAAAATGAAAATCGTCTGATTGAATATTATGTTTATTTATTGGGGCAGTCACAAGAACATCATACAACCCCTGTTCATAATCCTCTACCGCTCTTTGAAGAGATTTTAATGAAGCAATTCCTGCCGATTCGGTAGAAACGCCAAGCTCCACTTTTATTTCTTCATCATTACAGTTTATAAGATTTATTTTATCTGCATCAGCGTCAGCTGCTGATTCTATCACATTAAATGTGATCTGAGGCAACTCAAGTGATTTTCTATGAAAATTTGCTATTTTATTCGAACCGTAAACAATAGGTGTACATATCTCGGTGATGCGCGGGTCAGATAAAGTTTTAAGAATCACTTCATATCCGATTCCGTTAATATCACCTTGTGTTATTGCTACTCTGATTTTTCTGTTATCTTCCATCTTTTAGATTAATTAGCCGGTGATACCACTATCTCTGGTAGTTCTGTATCATATGGCAATTTAAGTGTATATAGTGATGCTTCAAGCTGTCGCATCATATTTCTTTTACCTTTTCTTATCTCTGGCTTGTTTCTTTCCGGAGCATAGATAAATGCTTCAGCTGTTATTACACGCTGGTTTGCCTCGTCAAGTCTTGTATGACTTACGTAAGGACCACCCATGACATCACCTTTGATTTCCCAAAGGCCTCTCATTTCAGCTACATATTTACCATTTAAGCTAAATGCTCTGAACAACGGATCAAAGTATTTTTGACGAGCCATATATGATCCTTCAGGACCACCAGGTATATTAGCCTGCATCACTGAATCACGCAATGCATTGATTCCTGCCTCTGTAAACATATTTTTATTCGTATAAGGAAGAGAATAAACAACGATATCCATTCGGTCTGTGTTTTTCCCGTTGGAAATCCAAAAGAAATCTTTTCCCTTTTTTATCAGGTTTAGTTCTCCCGGAATTTTCATTTCCAGTCCTAATTGTTTGGATAGCTCTTCAGCAGCGTCTCTGTTGTAGTTATCTTTAAGTTTTCCTATAACTCGGTTTAACTCCGCATTTACAAAAAAGTCAGATATGTACTGTCCGTTTTTTTCCAGAAAAGGTGATATTGACGCGGCATCTGGCGCACGAAGATAAAGGACTGACTGATTTGTTGCCCATTTGTCTTTCTCGTATGTCAGCTTAGGTTGAGTATAAATATCCGACGTTTCAATTATAAGTAAATTTCTTACTGGTTTAAGAAAGTTGTCAAAATGAGGTGTAGAAACCCATGATGGCGTAAGATTTGGCTCTGTCTGAGGAAGACCGGGAACGTCGGCAGATAGAATCTCATTCAGCTGACCGGCTACAACACCATTTTTCATTGCTTCAGGTAAAACTACCATCACTTCATAAGCTCCACCACTTGACACCGGTTTAAAAGTAAATTTTTTGCCTTCTTTTCCTTTACATCCGGCTATAAGAAGCGCGGAAATAATAGTCAGAATATAAATTAATTTTGTCTTCATAATTTTAACTTTAAATCAACTGATAAAATTAACTAATAATAAATAATATCCAAGTCAGATACTGATAAAATCAGTTTTCTTCCTTATCCATCTGTTTCATTGTAGAGAGCATACCGCAAGCCGCGAAAATATCCTCTCCTCTTGATGTACGTATCGTACACGTAATTCCGTGATTATTCAGATAGTCGCGAAACTCATTCATATGCTGTTCATCTGAACTTTTTAAATCAACTCCTGGAATAGCGTGAAAACGTATAAGGTTTACACGACAACTAAGACCTTTTAAAAGAGATACAAGTTCTCTTGCTTCTCGCAATGAATCATTAAATCCATTAAACATTATATATTCAAACGAAAGTCGTCTCTGCTTTGTAAAATCATACTGCTTTAAAAGGCTTATGACCTCCTTCATTGGCCACGCTTTTTCCACAGGCATGATTGAAAGTCTCTCTTCTGAATATGCAGAGTGCAGGCTTATAGCCACGTGACACTGACTGCCTTCAAGGAATCGTTTTAGATTCGGAATTTGACCTATGGAAGATACAGTGATACGTTTAGGGCTCCATGCGTAGCCCCACTCGGCAGTCAAAATCTCGAGAGCTTTAAATAGTTCATCAGGATTATCCAGGGGCTCTCCCATACCCATAAAAACAATATTGGTAAGTTTTTCGTTCTCCGGGATTGATTGAATTTGATTCATAATCTCATTTGCACTGAGATTACCATTAAATCCTTGTTTGCCCGTCATACAGAAAAGACAATTCATCTTACACCCCATCTGAGAGGATACACAAAGTGTGGCTCTTTCATTATCCGGAATATAAACCGTCTCTACCAGCTTTCCGGTTGATGTACGAAACAAATATTTAATCGTGCCATCTACGGAACAGGCTTTTTGCTCTGGTAAAGCCGCTCCGACTATATATTTTTCAGAAAGTTTTGAGCGATTAGCTTTTGAGATATTTGTCATATCTTCTATATCTTTTACTCTCTTTTCATATAGCCATGAGGCAATCTGTTTGGCAGTAAATGCCGGCATATTTAATTCTGTCGTTATCTGTTTAAGCTCCGATAACGTTTTTCCTAATAAACACTCTTTCATCATTGTATATTTCCGCGTAAATTTTGCGCATTAATGCAAATATACGAAAAAAGGCTGTTCCTTTATCGGAACAGCCTTTTTCTTATACTTTATACGTATCTGATTAATAGAATCTGATACGGTTGTCCTCAATATTTGAGTTATTAACAAGAGTGCGCATTGCTTCACTTGTCAGTCTGTACATCATAGCATTATTCCAGCTCTGCTTTTCAGACTCTTCGTTGAATGCTGCTTCACTTTCTTTCTTATCTGTTACAGCATATACATAAACAGCTCTTTTTCCTGCTACAGGTCCGTTTAGAGCATTCAATGCTGCATATGGAGCTACACCTGTGATAGCCGGTTCAACACCAATACCTGAAATATTTGAAGTATTGAATGTAACGAATTTGGCAGTATCCACATTTGAGTTCATAGCAGATGCATATTCACCTACTGTAGAATATTTAGAAAGTTCAGCAATAATTTTTGCTGCTTTTTTCTCAGATGCAAGCTCGCGTTTAAGAGAGTTCTCAACCTGAGCAAGTGGCGTATAACCAGCGGCATTCTCTGATTCAACAGCAACTACAAGAAACTTATTATCGATTTCAAAAACCTCAGAAATAGAACCTGGTTTGTTTTCGAAAGCCCAACGTACAGCGTGACGGGCATTTCTTACCTGACCGATATTATAAGATGTATTCTGCAAATTTGAGTTAGAAAGAACATTATATCCCGCTTCAGGAGCTGCAGACACGAGTTTATCAAGACTGTTGTTAGTAGCTACAAAACCTGTGATATCAGAATAAAGTTTCTGTGTTGTACGGCTGCTTGGAGTTACACTTAGAGCGTATTCCGCGATTTTCGCTTTAGCAACCGGTTTAGTACGTTCTGTTACTTTAAAGATATTTATTACTCCATTTCCTTTATTTATAAACGGTTTGCTACCGTTAGCGCTGAACAAAGCATTCTTGATATCAGCACCTGCATTTGCTGAAGCTGAAGACTCTGTAAACCAGCCAAGTTCACCGCCATTAGCAGCTGTCTGTGGCTGTTGAGAGAACTGTGCCGCAAGTGCCGCAAAGTCTGCTTTAGGTGAGTTTAGCACTGTCATAAGAGAGTCAGCTAGTTTATCAGCTGCTTTCTCATCCTGTCCTATCGCCAACATAATATGACTTACTTTTACTGAGTCCGGAGCTGTAGTTTTTCCTACAAGTCTGTACAGATCGGAAGAGCACACGTCTGAACTCCAGTCACCGCTCATGAGCTCGTATGC
>CAMTOT010000195.1 GCA_947074165.1 uncultured Bacteroidales bacterium | reverse complement strand
ACGAGATAATGAGCGGTGACTGGAGTTCAGACGTGTGCTCTTCCGATCTGTCGTCTTGAAAAATTACCCGTAATGAATGTTTTGCAGGCTGTACAAGGTGCTGCGGCAGGAGTGACAATTACGCAGACATCCTCTATACCCGGTGATGCTCCCGATGCTTTGGTAAGAGGTCGTAATTCTATAAATGCTGGATCCGGACCTTATATCGTTGTAGATGGGATTCCTATAAGTAAATCTGGAGGTACGTTGAATGATATAAATCCTAACGATATTGAGTCGATGGAGATTCTTAAAGATGCATCCGCAACAGCTATTTACGGGACGAACGGGGCTAACGGTGTTATATTAATCACCACTAAACGAGGGACTTCTGGTAAGCCCACTGTGAAATACAGCGGATACTTTGGTGTAGAGGATTATACAAAGAACCTTGAATTCTGTAATGGTACGCAGATAACTCAAAGATATCGGGATTATGTGTCGCAAAATACAGGAGAGACAATGTATAATGAATATGTGAAAAATATTTATGAAGCAGAGAATCAAAAAAATGGAATAGAGACAGATTGGATTGACGCGGTATCTCAAACTGGTATTATACAGAATCATAATATCAGTGTAGGCGGTGGTGCAGAAAATGTCAACTATTTTATTTCAGGTGATTATATAGATCAGAAAGGGGTACTCAAAGGGTTTAATTATACTCGTTATTCTTTACGTACCAATATTGACGTAAAAGTGACTGATTACATGAAGATTGGGACAAACAGTTATATTGTATCACATAACAGAGACGGCGGACGCGTGAACTTTCTTATGGCAGAAGCTATGTCGCCTTACGCAAAGATGTATGAAGATGATGGTAGTTATTGTATAAATCCAATGTATAGCGAGACCTTGTTTACCAATCCTTTAATGTGGACAACGACCAATCCTGAGCGTAGACAATGGAATGTTAATCTTAACGGATACGCTGAAATTGATTTCGGTAAGATATTGAATCCGCTTAAAGGTCTTTCATATAAATTCAACGGCGGTTATACCTATAGCCCGAAGAGATATAATAATTATGAAGGTAAGACTGTAAATAATCCTACAGGTTATGCCGAAATTAGAAATGAAGAGACTCAGAGTTATACAATTGAGAATATTGTAAATTATTCGAGAGATATTAAGAAACATCATATTGATCTGACCGGACTTTACGCCGCTTCCAGAAAGAAATATCAGAGCGCTACATCTAAAGCTAACAAATTTATCAGTGATGATCTTGGATGGGGTAATATTGGTAGTGGAGAGACTCCGGCTGTTGGTTCTTATATTGATCTTTACACAACGGTATCTCAGATGGGGCGTATTAACTATTCTTATGACAGTAAGTATCTTATGACATTGACTGTACGTAGAGATGGATCTTCGGTTTTTGGCGAGAATAATAAATATGGTGTTTTCCCTTCTGCTGCTTTAGGCTGGAATATCACAAGAGAGTCATTTATGAAACCAGCTGAAGAATGGCTTAATAATCTAAAACTCCGTATTTCTTACGGTAAAGCAGGGAATGAGGCGATAGGAGTATATCAGTCTCGCATGAAGATGGAGTCAGGTATGCTTGCTATGGGAGGCTCTTCTAATACGGCTCTTTGGCCAAGTTCATTACTTGGTAATGCCGACCTTACATGGGAAACAACAAAGAGTACTAATATTGGTATTGATTTCGGTTTCTTTAATAACAGAATATCAGGAAATGTAGATGTTTACAGCTCAACGACTAATGACTTGCTGCTTAAAAGAAATCTTCCAAAAATATCAGGATATAAGACTGTATATGCAAATATGGGCGAGACTGCCAATAAAGGAGTAGAGGTGACGGTTAATACAAAAAATATTGTCACAAAAGATTTTACGTGGAGCTCAAATATTGTATTCTCATGGAATAAGAATGAAATCAAAGATCTTTATGGAGATGGAAAAGATGACCTTGGTAACCGCTGGTTTCTTGGCAATCCGATTGGTGTAATTTATGATTATACTATGGTTGGTATATGGCAGGAAGATGAGATCAATGCAGGGAAACATCTAAATTGGGATCCTCAGGCCAAAGCGGGTGATGTGAAGCTGGCTGATATTAGTGGTCCTGATGGTATACCTGATGGCAAGATTGATGACAATGACCGTAAAATACAGGGACAAACTACACCTAAATGGATAGGCGGATTTACAAATACATTTACATATAAAAACTTTTCATTAAGTGTGTTTATACAAACAGTACAGGGGCATCTTAAGAATAATAGTTTGATTGGCACAGCCGGCGATGAGATGGGACGCCGAAACACATCAACAGAGATTGGTTATTGGACACCTGAAAATAAAAGTAATAAATGGCGTTCATTAAGTAAAACATCAAACAGACACGGGTATGGTTTTTATGAAGACGCAAGCTTTACGCGAGTTAAGGATATAACATTAAGTTATACATTCCCCCAGAAATGGATGCAGAGTGCCGGATTAGGAGCGCTAACTGTTTATGCAAGCGGACGTAACTTATTTACATTCACAGACTGGACCGGATGGGATCCCGAGTCAAGACAAATCTCAAGAGGTAATAGCTCATGGGATTCAACAAGGGGTGAGACTGTATATGACAGCAGTAACTATCCTATGACAAAGAGTTTTGTATTTGGCTTAAACTTAACATTCTAAATTAAACAATCATGAAATTTAAAAATATATTTTTATCGGCTATATCTCTATCTCTTATAGCAGGAGGTGTAACTTCTTGTTCTGATAATTTTCTTAATGAAAAAATGTTTTCAAATTATGGACCTGAGGTGACAGACGTAAACGCTAAGATAATAGGTCTGCATCGTCATATAGCTTCCTTGTGGGGATGGTCAAGTCAGCAGGGATTTCCGGCTTGCTGGCAGATCGGTACAGATGTGGCATCTCCAGGAGATACACAAGGAGTAGAGGTGCCTTTTTATCAATATAAAGATCTTAACGCCGAAAATGCCGGAGTAGGTTACTTATGGGAGAAATGCTATGAGATTATTAACTGTGCTAATTTGATAATTACATCTCAAGAAAATGGCGGCGATCAGGCAGCTACTGCCGAGGCAATGTTTTTCAGAGCATATGCTTATAATATACTTGTTACTCTATGGGGAGATGTACCTTTGATTACTGTTTCCACTTCTGTTCCCAGAACCGATTATGTCAGAGATGCTGTAGCTAAAGTAGACGCTGTAATTGAGTCAGATCTTATGTATGCTATAGATAATCTGCCGGAGGTTGGTAAGGCTAAGAGTGAGAGTCGCATAAATAAAGACATGGCAAGACACCTTGCCGGAGAGGCTTTTTTGAGAATGGGTATGAGAGAAAAAAACTATTTTAAAAAGGCGGAAGATGTGCTTACTCCTGTTATATCAGAGGGAAATTACTCCCTTATAAATAGTAGATATGGTAAGTTCTTATCCCAGGCCGGAGATTATTATCAGGATATGTTCAGATGGGGTAATCAGCGACGTTCTCAGGGTAATGCTGAAGCTATATGGACCTTTGAGCTTGAATATAACAGAGATGTTCAGGGCGGTACGATAGATAATCCGCAGCATAGAAGAAACTGGGTGCCGGCTTTTCACAAACTTGAAGGCATGGTCAACGCTGATTCTATAGGAGGACGTGGTAACGGGCGTTTACGACTTAGTAATTTTGTAAAATATGATCTGTTTGAAACAGGTGATATAAGAAATTCTAATTATAACATCAGACGGGTTATGTGGTATAATAAACCTAATTTTACCGCCGAGATATGGGTTAATGCCGACGGATATAAAGTTAATAAAGAGAATGCTGTAAAAAGTGTAATAGTTAAGACAGGAGATCAGGTAATACCCGGAGCTATGGATTCGCTTAATGTATTTTATCCTCATCCTACCAAATGGGGTGGGTATGATGAAACAGACGATTTTGGATATGCACTTGTCAAAGACTGGCCTATGATGCGTTTGGGCGAAACTTATTTGTTGAGAGCAGAAGCCCGTTTTCGTCAGGGGAATTCTCAGGGTGCCGCAGATGATATTAATATATTGCGCGACAGAGCATTTAAGAATTACAGAAACACAGATCCGTCTGCCGGAA
This sequence comes from uncultured Bacteroidales bacterium, assembly GCA_947074165.1. Classification (GTDB taxonomy): domain Bacteria; phylum Bacteroidota; class Bacteroidia; order Bacteroidales; family JAUNSR01; genus JAUNSR01. The sequence continues at coordinate 1,768 of CAMTOT010000195.1, read as the reverse complement.
AGATTTCCGCTTCTGATATTAGTATTGATTTTATTCTTGATGAAAGAGCAAGAGAGCTTGTCAGCGAAGAGAATCGTCGTATGACTCTTGTCCGCACTAATAAACTTGCAGATAGGATTAAGCTTAACGGTGATGTGAAACCGTATGCTCCGGATAATAAGGTTATAACAGGATTTGAAAGTTTCAATGCTTTACTTCCTATACCATTGAATGAGATACAATTGAATAAAGATGCTGAGCTGACACAAAATGAAGGCTATTAATGTTGATTAATCTCAATGTAGAATATATAAATTATAAATATGAATTTGAAACTGAACAAGATCTTATTAGGTCTTACCCTTACGATTCCTATCGGATGTGTGCAGAGCCCGCCTCCGGAAGTTACAGAAGTTAGAATGATAATTGACAAAGTGAATACCTATTGGCAGGAAAATAATTCTCCGCAGGTTAGTTCGTTTTGGGAGCATGCCGCTTATCATACAGGAAATATTGAGGCCTATCGTCTCACCGGCAATAAGGCATACCGCGATTATTCTGAAGCGTGGGCAGCACATAATGAATGGAAAGGCGCTAAGTGCGATATAAAGTCTGACTGGAAGTATTCTTATGGCGAGTCTGACGAATATGTCTTATTCGGTGATTATCAGATTTGCTTTCAGACTTATATTGATCTTTATAATATGGAGCCTGACGACAAAAAGATAGCCAGAGCAATTGAAGTTATGGAGTACGAAATGAGCACGCCTAATAGTGATTACTGGTGGTGGAGCGATGGTTTATATATGGTTATGCCAGTTATGACCAAACTATATAAACACACAGCCAATGAGTTGTATCTTGATAAGATGTATGAATATCTTCTTCATTCCGATTCATTAATGTATGACTATGAGACAGGTTTGTATTATCGTGATGCTAAATATGTATATCCGGCTCATAAAAGTATGAATGGTAAAAAAGACTTTTGGGCAAGGGGTGATGGATGGGTACTCGCAGGCCTTGCAAAAGTCTTACAAGACTTGCCTTCAGAATATGAGCATTATGATTTCTTTGTAAATAAATATCAGAGACTGGCAAAGGCGGTAGCTGATATTCAACAGCCGGAAGGATATTGGACAAGAAGTATGCTTGATCCGGAACATGCTCCGGGGCCCGAGACCAGTGGAACTGCATTTTTTACATATGGTATGCTTTGGGGTATTAACAATGGCTTTCTTGAAAAAGAGATATTTATGCCGGTTATAAATCGATCTTGGGACTATCTCAAATCTACAGCCCTACAAGAAAATGGGCGTATCGGATTTGTTCAGCCAATAGGCGAGAAAGCTATTCCCGGACAGATTATTAATGCCAATTCTACAGCCAATTTTGGTGTAGGAGCCTTCCTTCTTGCAGCCTGTGAATATGTCCGTTATCTGGAAGAGACAGAATAAATTGTATGTAAAGCATTTTAATAAACAAAAAAAGGGGGAAAACAGTAATGTTTTCCCCCTTTAGTTATTTCAACTAAATAGAATTATTTCTTTTCAGCGTCCATTTTTTCTTTCAATGCAGCAAGAGCATCAAGATCACCAAGAGTTGCTTTGTTTTCAGCCTGTGGAAGAGCAGTAGTTTCTTCTTTTTTAGCTGATTTCTTAGCAGCAGCGTTTGCTTTTTTAGCAGCAGCAGCTTCTTTGCGAGCTTCTACTTTCTGCTCATCTTCGAAAATACGGCTGTGAGAAAGGATGATACGTTTAGCTTCTTTGTTGAATTCGATTACTTTGAA
>CAMTOT010000194.1 GCA_947074165.1 uncultured Bacteroidales bacterium | reverse complement strand
GAAAATCTTTATAACAAATCTACATTCTTAAAAGAAACAAATAAGAAATTTGCATGTAAAACAAAACATTAGAGTTATGGCAAAGATTAAAGGAGCCGTAGTCGTTGATATTAACCGCTGTAAAGGATGCGATCTTTGTGTAGACGCTTGTCCTGTGGATGTTTTGGCACTTGAGCCGAAAGAGGTTAACGACAAAGGCTATCATTATGCTTATATGGCTAAAGAACAAGGGTGTATCGGATGTGCAAGCTGTGGATACGTTTGCCCTGATGGCTGTATCACTGTATATAAAGTGAAAGTAGATTAAGCCGTAGGAAAGATAAAGGTTTAAAAATTAATCGTTTAAAATCTGTAAATTATAATGGCAGAAGATATTAAACTAATGAAAGGGAATGAAGCCATCGCCCATGCGGCAATCAGATATGGCTGTGACGGTTATTTCGGTTACCCGATCACCCCGCAATCAGAAATAATGGAGACTTTGATGGAAGTAGCACCCTGGGAAACGACCGGTATGGTTGTTTTGCAGGCTGAAAGTGAGGTTGCTGCTATAAATATGGTTTACGGTGGCGCAGGCTGCGGTAAGGCCGTTATGACATCATCTTCAAGTCCCGGTGTGAGTCTTAAACAAGAAGGTATTTCATATCTTGCAGGAGCGGAATTACCTGCTCTTATCGTAAACGTAATGCGTGGAGGCCCTGGTCTTGGGACTATTCAGCCAAGTCAGGCTGATTATTTTCAGACTGTAAAAGGCGGTGGACATGGTGACTATAAGCTTATAGCCCTTGCTCCTTCTTCGGTGCAGGAGATGGCCGACTTTGTTAAGCTTGGATTTGATCTGGCTTTTAAATATAATAATCCGGCTATTATTCTTGCCGACGGTATCGTTGGTCAGATGATGGAAAAGGTTGTTCTTCCGGAGCAACAACCTCGTCGCACAGAGGAAGAGGTTCGTAAACAGTGTCCATGGGCATCTCTTGGGAAAACATCGGAAAGAAAAAGAAACGTAATTACGTCTCTTGAACTTGATTCTGCAGCTATGGAAAGAAATAATATTCGCTTCCAGGCTAAATATAGAGAGATTGAAGAGAACGAGGTACGTTACGAGGAAATTAACTGTGATGGGGCAGATTATTTGCTTATAGCTTTTGGTTCTTCTGCACGTATATGTCAGAAAACAATTGAAATTGCAGCTCAGGAAGGTGTTAAGCTTGGACTTCTTCGTCCGATCACCCTGTGGCCGTTTCCAACAAAAGAGATAAAACATAGAGGAAATTTCGTTAAGGGAATTCTTGTTATGGAGCTTAATGCTGGTCAGATGGTTGAAGATGTGCGTTTAGCTATTGAAGGTGCGGTTCCTGTTGAACATTATGGACGACTTGGAGGCATTGTGCCTGACCCTTCTGAAGTATGGGATGCAATGAAGCAGAAGTTGAACATTAATATTTGTAACAAACAGATACATAATGTGCCGGAACTGGAAACAATCAGTGAAGAAAGTATGCAGGAGGTTATCTCTAATCTTAATAAAATGACACCGTAATGGGAAACGAGCGTAAACAGATACAAAGTGTGCTAAACATACTTTTTTATTTGCTGGCTGCCGCTACTCTGGTAATTTTTTATTATACACCCGATAAAAATGCAGACCGCATGTGGATGTACTGTGGTTTTGTAGCTGTGGGTGTAAGAGTTATAACATACATAATGCGTGTAATAAAATAATCAGTAATTATTATAATTATGGATATAAAAGATATTATCAAACCCGAGAATCTTGTATATGCCAAACCGCGTCTGATGAATGACAACCCAATGCACTATTGCCCGGGTTGTAGTCATGGTGTAGTGCATAAACTTGCCGCAGAGGTGATTGACGAGATGGGTATGGAAGATAAAACTATAGGTGTCGCTCCCGTTGGTTGTGCGGTTTTTGCATACAATTATATTGATATCGATTGGCAGGAAGCAGCACATGGTCGTGCTCCGGCTATCGCAACTGCTATAAAAAGATTAAATCCCGATAAAATGGTATTTACTTACCAGGGGGATGGTGACCTTGCTGCTATCGGTACAGCCGAGACAATTCATGCCTGCAACAGGGGTGAGAATATTGTAATTATCTTTATTAATAATGGTATTTACGGTATGACGGGTGGTCAGATGGCTCCTACCACCTTGGAAGGGATGAAAACGGCAACATGTCCTCACGGACGCTCTACCGAGCTTTATGGTTACCCATTGAAAATCTCTGATCTTATAGCCCAGCTTGATGGTGCATGCTATGTTACACGCCAGTCTGTTCAGACAGCTGCTGCTGTGAAAAAAGCAAAGAAAGCGCTTAGAAAAGCTTTTGAAAATTCAATGGCAAAGAAAGGTACTTCTGTTGTTGAGATTGTGTCTTCATGTAACACTGGGTGGAAGATGAATCCTGTTGCTGCTAATCAGTGGATGGCAGAACACATGTTTGCCAAGTATCCGTTAGGTGATTTGAAAGATATTTAATAAGGTATACGTATGAAACAAGAGATTATTATAGCCGGATTCGGTGGACAAGGTGTCCTTTCTATGGGGAAAATTCTTGCTTATTCAGGTTTGATGGAGGGTAAAGAGGTGTCGTGGATGCCTTCTTATGGTCCGGAACAACGTGGTGGAACGGCAAACGTAACCGTAATTTTAAGTGACGAACGAATCAGCTCTCCGGTGCTTAATGATTATGATGTTGTGATTGTGCTTAATCAGCCGTCTATGGATAAGTTTGAAAGCAAGGTGAAGCCGGGCGGAGTGCTTATCTATGATGGATATGGTATACATAACCCTTCAAAAAGAACTGATATTGATATTTTTCGTGTAGATGCTACTGATGCTGCTACAGAGATGAAAAACTCAAAAGCGTTTAATATGATTGTTCTTGGTGGATTACTGAAAGTAAGACCTATGGTTGAACATGAAAATGTAATAGCCGGACTTAAAAAATCTTTGCCAGAACGTCATCATAAACTTATACCAATGAATGAAATGGCTATCCAGAAAGGGATGGAGATTATTCAGAAAATATAATAGCTGAAAAATTTGGTTTAAAATATAACGAGCAGAGGAATATATGATAATATATATTTCTCTGCTTTTTTTTTAAAACTGATACGGGATAAGACGTATCCAGTGTTTTTTCGTTGAGATAGTCAAGATATAATGTCCTGACAACATGTGTGAAATTGCAATGTTATGTGTTTTAAAATAGGGTAGTGGCAGTATTCATCGGCAGAGCGATTTTTTATATTTAGTATGATTTATTTTTAAATCGTATAAAAAACTATTTAATAACTTGCATTTTATTTGTTATATCGTGTCAAGAATGTAATTTTGTGAATTCAAGAAATAATTTTAACATTACGATGCCAAAGATATCAGAACGCGGGATAAAGATGCCTGCATCTCCAATCAGAAAACTTGTGCCGTTGGCTAACGCGGCTAAAGCAAGAGGAGTAAAAGTTTACCATCTTAATATCGGACAGCCCGACCTTCCCACGCCACAGGTTGCCCTTGAAGCATTAAAACATATTGACAGAAGCATACTTGAGTATAGCCCCAGTGAGGGTATTATGAGCTATAGACGTAAACTTGTGGATTATTACGCTAAGTTTAATATCGTCGTAGGTGTAGAAGATATAATTGTTACTACCGGAGGTTCAGAGGCCGTTTTATTTTCATTTATGGCATGTCTTGATCCGGGTGACGAAATTATTGTGCCGGAACCAGCTTACGCCAACTATATGGCATTTGCAATATCTGCCGGAGCTGTAATTAAAACGATTCCATCATCAATAGAAGAAGGATTTGCATTACCGTCTGTAGAGAAGTTTGAAGAGCTTATCACAGACCGTACAAAAGGGATTCTTATCTGTAATCCGAACAACCCTACAGGATATTTATATACGCGTAAGGAAATGAACCAGATTCGTGACCTTGTAAAGAAGTACAACCTGTTTCTTTTCTCTGATGAAGTATATAGAGAGTTTTGCTATACCGGCGCGCCATATATATCGGCTTTCCATCTTGCCGGAATAGAAGAAAACGTAATTTTAATTGACTCTGTATCTAAAAGATACAGTGAGTGCGGCATACGTATAGGCTCTCTTGTGACAAAGAATAAAGCTGTCAAACAAAGTGTTATGAAGTTTTGTCAGGCTCGATTAAGTCCGCCTCTTATTGGTCAGATAATAGCGGAAGCGTCTCTTGATGCTTCTGATGAGTATATGCTTGATACGTATAATGAATACGTGGAAAGACGTAAATTTCTCGTTGACGGACTAAATCGCATCCCAGGATGTTACTCTCCAATACCAATGGGTGCATTCTATACAGTGGCAAGGCTGCCTGTAGATGACGCGGAGAAGTTCTGTGAGTGGTGTCTTGATTCATTCGATTTTGAGGGACAAACAGTTATGATGGCTCCCGCATCGGGATTCTATACATCCCCCGATCTTGGTAGAGACGAGGTGAGAATAGCTTATGTGTTGAATAAAAAGGATTTGCAAACGGCACTTATGGTGCTAGGAAAGGCTCTTGAGGCTTATCCCGGTCGAACCATTAAATAAAAAGTGATGAATCTTGAACTTTTTTTAGCAAAAAGGATACATTTTAATAAGGGGGAGGGACAACAAGTTTCGCCCCCTGCTATTAAAATAGCAATTGCGGGGATAGCCATAGGGCTTGCTGTTATGATAATCTCTGTGGCTATCGTTATAGGATTTAAAAATGAGATAAGACATAAGGTTATTGGTTTTGGATCTCATATCCAAGTGACCAATTTTGACAGTAATACTACCTATGAGACTCATCCAATAGCAGTAAGTGACTCGATGGTCAATGCTTTGCTAGATGAGCCTGATATTGTAAATGTTAGTCGCTTCGCTACAAAACCAGGAATAATAAAAACCGATTCGGAGATACTTGCTACTGTGTTTAAGGGGGTCGGCTACGAATATAATCCCACCTTCTTTCAAGAGAATATAATAGATGGAAGTTTTCCTGTCATTACTGATTCGACAAATACGAATCAGGTGCTGATATCCAAATATATGTCGGATAAACTTCATCTTAATGTAGGAGATGGTTTTCTGACTTATTTTATAGATAATCAGATTAAGATGAGGAAGTTTTCGGTCTCCGGTATCTATCAGACGAATTTCACAGACTATGATAAGATTTTTATTATAGGAGATCTTAACCAGGTTCGAAAAATCGGTGGATGGAAGAATGATCAGGTAAGCGGTATTGAGATTATGGTGGATGATTATGACAATATTGAAGCCGTAAATGATAAGATCTATTTTAAATATCTACAGAATAAGGATGCTTATGGAGCAAGTTATTTTCCGCGCACTATTAAGCAGCTCAATCCGCAGCTGTTTTCATGGCTTGATTTGTTAGATATGAACGTTTGGATAATACTTATACTGATGGCTTTGGTCTCTGCTTTCACTATGATTTCAGGACTTTTGATTATTATCCTGGAGCGTACTAATATGATTGGGATACTAAAAGCACTCGGATATGGTAATAATAATCTGAGAGGAGTATTTCTTTATCTTTCTTTGTTTTTGATTGGTAAAGGGCTTTTATGGGGTAACATTGCCGGTATAGGTATTTGTCTGTTGCAGAAGTACACTAAGTTTATCAGACTTGATCCGGATATTTACTATCTGAGTTCAGTGCCGGTGGAATTTAATATTGTGTATATATTGTTGCTAAACATAGGAGTAGTGTTTGTGTCACTATTAGTTTTGCTTGGTCCATCATATTTGGTTTCACTTATATCACCTGCGAAATCTATAAAATACGAATAATATATTCATATGATAAAGTAAAAAGAGCAGATCGGAAGAGCACACGTCTGAACTCCAGTCACCGCTCATTATCTCG
>CAMTOT010000193.1 GCA_947074165.1 uncultured Bacteroidales bacterium | reverse complement strand
AGATCTACACCAGGTCGTACACTCTTTCCCTACACGACGCTCTTCCGATCTTGAAGATAATTAAACAGAGATTAAGTAAAATATAAATGAAAAGACATTCCTGCGAAATATATTTTTTCGGGAATGTCTTTTTTATTTATAATTTGCCTGGTCCTGATACATCATTACAACTATTTAATCTTCTTCATTTAGAATAATTTATTCTCTTAAAATATATCATATCTTTGTAATGATTTAATAAGCAATACAAAATGAAAAGTCTTAAATACATATTCTTCTGTTTTATATTATTATGTATCGGTTATTCATGTAATGACTCATCGTCTCATGACCATGAACCGCCAAAAGTGATGTTTACTCTTGCCGGAGAGATAAATAACTCGGAAGATACTGTAGTAAGTATTGTATCTATGATTGGAAATAAGATCGTATTTGATACGGTATATATGGACAGCTGCTATTTTAATTATAAAGGAGTTGCCGATTCAATATCTAAAATCAATCTTTATTATGGAGAAGGTAAATATAAGTCTTTGTTTCTTAGAAAGAAAGATTCTGTTTATGTCAGGATCAACGCTCTTAATGATTCTCTTGAAAGTGTGAGTGGCGATGTTACAAACTCATTGTACTATTCTCAAAATACAGACAGCATTATAAATAAAGGCGAGGAAGCTATCAAAAAATTTATTGTTGATCATAGAGATAACGGAGCATCAATCGTCATGCTTTCTCTTAATATGGATAAGCTGAGAAATCAGAGAACGATAAATAATATGCTTGATTCAATAGATAAAGAGCTAAAAACAGAATATCTGACTACAGAGATAAAATCTTATGCCAAGAAGAAAAATAAAATTGAGGTCAACACTAAGATTCCATATTTAATTGTGAAAGATATTGATGGAAAACGTATAAACGTATTTGAAAATAAAGATTATTATACGCTTGTCACATTCTGGAGCAGCTATGATTCTGTTTCGGTAGCGAGAATCAAAGAGCTTAAACAGCTGGATGCAAAGTTCAAAAACAGACCTTTGCGTATGATAAATATTTCTCTTGACGATAACGATTCAATCATCAAACCGCTTATTAAGAAATATAATATTCCTGGTTCAATCGTAAGACTTGAAAAAGGATGGAGTGATGAGATCATTGATAAAGCCGGTGTTTATAAACTTCCATATAACTTTATCGCCGATACAGTTCTTTCAGTAAGTCAGATTGATCTTTACGGTAAAGAACTTACAAACTATCTTGATAAATCTGTTCCGATGAAGATTAAACCGAAGAAAGCAAGTTCATCGACAAGATCCTCTAACACAAAAAATAACAAAAAGTAAAACATTTTTCATTAATCAATGTTTAATAGAGTAAATCAATACCCTATTAAAATATATGTTGGTCAAGACTTTTACCGCGGCTATTCAGGGAATAGATGCTTATATCGTTGACTGCGAAGTCAATGCAAGCAATGGCATAAGGATTATCATAGTCGGACTGCCTGATGCCGGTGTGAGAGAAAGTCGTGACAGAATACAATTTGCTGTCAATCAGGCAGGCTTAAAATTTCCAAGAAAATTTATTGTTGTAAATCTTTCTCCCGCTGATGTCAAAAAGGAGGGGGCGCATTATGATTTGCCTATAGCTATAGGTATTCTCGCAGCTTCCGAACAGATAAAGACAGATAAACTAAACGATTATCTTATGGCAGGGGAACTATCTCTTGACGGAAGTGTGAAAGAGATAAAAGGAGCTCTTTCTATGGCTCTCAAAGCTCGTGAAGAGGGATTTAAAGGTATAATACTGCCGGCTCAGAATATGGCTGAGGCAGCGGTGGTAAATAACCTTGAGGTTATAGGAGTCAATAATCTGAAAGAGACAATAGAATTCCTGTGCGACGAAACCAATATAAAACCGGCTAAACCTGAAAATATTTATTCCGATAACGAAGATATATTCTATGATTTTGATTTCAGCGAAGTAAAAGGTCAGGACGATGTAAAGCGTGCTTTTGAAGTTGCAGCTGCCGGATTTCATAATATATGCCTTATCGGACCTCCCGGCGCCGGAAAATCAATGATGGCTAAAAGACTCAACTCTATTCTTCCCCCGTTAAGCATCGATGAGGCGCTCGAGACAACACGTATATACAGTGTGGCAGGCAAGAACAGCTGTAAGGGACTGATTACACGGCGTCCGTTTCGCGCTCCCCATCATACAATCTCAAGCGTCGCCCTTATCGGAGGCGGAGCCAACCCTATGCCGGGAGAGATATCTCTTGCTCATAACGGCGTGCTTCATCTTGATGAGTTCAACGAATTCTCAAAACAGGTGCTTGAAGTTATGCGCCAGCCCCTTGAAGACAGAGAGATAACAATATCAAGAGCCAAACAGACAGTGACGTTTCCCGCAAATATAATGCTTGTATGCTCAATGAATCCGTGTCCCTGCGGATATTATAATCATCCGACCAAAGAGTGTGTCTGCTCAGCCACGACTCTGAAAAAACATATGAACAGAATCTCCGGACCGCTTCTTGACCGTATAGATATACAACTGGAGATAGTGCCTGTTCCCTTTGAGGAAATATCATCAAACAAGCCTACGGAATCGAGCGCGGAGATAAGAAAACGTGTAATCGCCGCTCATAAAATACAATCGGAGAGATATAAAAATGAGCCCGGTATATATTGCAATGCCCAGATGAATTCCCGTCTTCTGAACAAATACGCAGTACCTGATGCTAAAGGACTTGAAAGACTTAAAAAAGCTATGAATGCTTTCTCTCTTTCTGCCCGTGCCTACAGCAGGATACTTAAACTGTCAAGAACCATTGCCGATCTTGACGGCTCGGAATCAATCAGTGTTGATCATATCAGTGAGGCTATCCATTACAGAAATCTCGACCGTGCGAACTGGGGCAGCTGATATATCTCTATAAATCTTTTTAAGTTTAATATTCCGCTCAATTAACTATCTTTGCAACAGAGATTATTATGCTTTATTCCCTTATTACAGATTAAATTAAAACTGACTCACGGTGGCAAAGAATGTGGTGGAGACACCTTTGATGAAACAATATATCGAAATGAAGAATATGCATCCGGATGCCGTTCTTCTTTTTCGTGTAGGCGACTTTTACGAAACATTTTCCGAAGATGCTATCATTACTTCCGAAATACTTGGTATCACACTGACACGCAGAGCTAACGGCTCGGCAAGTTATGTTGAGCTGGCGGGTTTCCCGCACCATGCTCTCGATACTTATCTGCCTAAACTTGTCAGAGCGGGCAAGCGTGTGGCTATATGTGAGCAGCTTGAAGATCCAAAGCTGACTAAAAAGCTTGTAAAAAGGGGAATAACGGAGCTTATAACTCCAGGAGTATCAATCAATGACAATATACTTAACCATAAAGAGAACAACTTCCTTGCCGGCATAAGCTTTGGCAAAGGAAAGGATGATTGTGGTGTAGCATTCCTTGATATCTCTACCGGCGAGTTCCTTACATCAGAAGGAAGCTATGATTATATAGACAAACTGCTTAATAATTTCGCACCCAAAGAGGTTCTTTTTGAGAGAGGCAAAAAAGCCCTTTTTGAAGAGAAATTCTCTAACAAATTCTTTACATTCGAGCTTGATGACTGGATGTTTACCTCAGATGCCGCTAAAGACCGTCTGCTAAAACTTTTTGAAACAAAGAATCTTAAAGGATTTGGTGTTGAGCATCTTAAAAACGGTATCATAGCATCAGGAGCACTTCTGTACTACCTTGATATAACAAAACATTCCCAGTTAGGACATATCACTTCTCTTTCACGTATTGAGCAGGAAGGCTATGTGCGTCTTGATAAATTTACGGTAAGAAGCCTTGAACTTGTCTCTACAATGAATGAAGGGGGAACATCCCTTTTGAATATCATTGACAATACAACTACACCTATGGGCGCGCGTCTGCTTCGCCGCTGGATGCTTTTTCCTCTGAATAACGTAAAGGCTATCAATGACCGTCAGTCGGTTGTTGAATATTTTTTCAAAGAGCCGGATATAAAAGATGAGATTGATCTTAATCTCTCGCTTATAGGGGACCTTGAACGTATAATCTCAAAAGTTGCAGTAGGCCGTGTCAATCCTCGTGAAGTTAATCAGCTAAAAGTAGCTCTTTCGGCTCTCGCGCCTATAAAAAAGCTATGCGAAGAGTCTTCTGACGCTTCTCTTAAAAGGATTGGCGAACAGATAAATCTTTGTGAACTGCTGAGAGAAAGGATTGAGAAAGAGATTACTTCCGATCCTCCTACTCTTCTTAACCGTGGTTCTATTATCAACAGCGGTATCAATAAAGATCTTGACGAGTTGCGTGAGATAGCATATTCGGGCAAAGATTATCTTCTTAGACTACAGAAAAGAGAGAGTGAGCAGACTGATATTCCTTCGCTGAAAATCAGTTTCAACAATGTATTCGGATATTATATCGAGGTAAGAAATACTCATAAAGACAAAGTGCCTGAGACATGGATCAGAAAGCAGACACTTGTCAATGCCGAGCGCTATATTACTCAGGAGCTGAAGGAATATGAGGAGAAGATTTTAGGTGCGGAGGAGAAAATTCTTTCTCTTGAAACGATGCTGTTCAACGATCTTGTATTGAGTATCGCTGAATATATACCGAGCATACAGCATAATGCCAATCTTATTGCGCGTCTTGACTGTCTTATCTCTTTTTCAAAAGCTGCCCAACTGAACCGTTATATACGTCCGGTAATTGATGATTCACTTGTTATTGATATTATCAACGGGCGCCATCCTGTTATTGAGAAACAGCTTCCGAGAGGAGAAAGTTATGTTGCCAACAGCGTAAAACTTGACAATGAGAATGAGCAGGTGATGATTATCACCGGACCGAATATGGCGGGTAAATCAGCCCTTCTTCGTCAGACTGCCCTTATCACTCTCCTTGCTCAGATAGGATGTTTCGTGCCGGCTGAATCTGCGCGAATAGGTATCGTAGATAAAATATTCACACGTGTCGGAGCTTCTGACAATATCTCACTTGGCGAATCAACGTTCATGGTGGAGATGAATGAGGCGTCTGATATTCTTAATAATATCTCAGAGAGAAGTCTGATTCTTTTTGATGAACTTGGTCGCGGTACGAGCACTTATGATGGTATATCTATCGCGTGGGCTATCGTGGAACATATACATGAGAATCCTAAAGGGCGTCCGAAGACACTTTTTGCAACCCATTATCATGAACTTAATGAGATGGAGAAACTCTATGACCGTATCGTAAACTACAATGTTTCGGTGAAAGAGGTAGATAACAAAATCATCTTCCTGCGTAAGCTTGTAAAAGGAGGCAGTGAACACAGTTTCGGTATCCATGTAGCCAAACTTGCGGGTATGCCTAAGAGTATTGTCAGCAGAGCGAATGTTATCCTTAAACAACTTGAAACAGATAACCGTCAGGCTTCTGTCGGTTCAACGGATGAAGGCTCTAAAAAGAAAGGGAAAGGTGATCTATCCCATCATCTTAAAGACATTAAGCCTCAGACTGCCGATGGTATGCAGTTAAGTATATTCCAGCTTGATGATCCTGTGCTTTGCCAGATCAGAGATGAGATTAATAATATTGATGTTAATAACCTTACTCCTCTTGAAGCGCTTAATAAGCTAAATGAAATAAAGAAGATATTAAAAGGAAAAAGCTAAGACAGTTTTAAATGCTATAATTTAAAATTATCATATCAAAACATATCAGCCGATAAGAACTCTCATTATAAGAGTTTCTTATCGGCTGATTTTGTTTATATAAAATATATTATCCCGATAATATAAGAATATACTTCAGGAATAGATTTTAAATATATTGAAATTATCCTAAGTAAATACGATAAAATCATTTTATTCTAAATTTGACTAGATCGGAAGAGCACACGTCTGAACTCCAGTAACCGCTCATTATCTCGTAT
>CAMTOT010000192.1 GCA_947074165.1 uncultured Bacteroidales bacterium | reverse complement strand
CGAGGTAATGAGCGGTGACTGGAGTTCAGACGTGTGCTCTTCCGATCTGCTTCTTTTCATCAAGCACTTTTATCTTACGTCCGTCTACAGCGACTATCTCTTCAGTACAGAAGCTTGATAATGTTCTGATAGCGTTGGATGTAGTCATATTCGATAAGCTTGCCAGATCTTCGCGAGCCAGGTAAATGTTTATCGTACAACCATCAGCTTCGGTACCATACTTATCAAGTAGGAAAACAAGAGAGTCTGCAAGTCGTCCGCGGATATGTTTCTGTGTAAGATTAACAGTCCTTTCATCTGATTCTCCCAAATCAATAGATAGCTCTTTTATAAAGAAATATGCGAGAGCATTGTTTTTCTTTATAAGATTTTCTATAAGCTCCATAGGGATAAAGGCTATGACAGATGGTTCGAACGCAGCTGCTTCCGTTACATAAGGTTGAGACGCGAAGTAAGCTCTGTATCCGAAATACTGAACGGGTTTTATCAGACGCATAATCTGATTTCTGCCGCCAATCCCCTCTTTAAAGATCTTTACTTTACCTCTTAATAGACATAAAAGATGCGAAGGTTCTTCAAGTTCACGATAAATAGGCTCGTTTTTCTTGAAGTTTTGAATGTGGGTATTCTCCCTAACCAACTCCTGTTCTTCGGGCGTCAGTAAATCCCAGATATTAGCAAGATACCTGGACAAATCAATTTCTCTTGTCTGTGTAGTCATGGAGATGTTTTAATAAACAATGTTATGTAGCACAAATATATAAATTATTTTCACTTATGATGATGAATCATAATTATTTTTTGACTCTTGTATACCTGAGTTTCAACAAAATAATAATCTCATTCAAAGACATTGTATTAGATGTATCTGAATGAGATTAAACTCAATAATTTATTTCAGAAATCAGTCTTGAGTATCTATAAGATATTTTTCTGCGTCTATTGCCGATTTACATCCCGATCCTGCGGCTGTAATAGCCTGGCGGTATCTGTTGTCTGCTACATCTCCTGCTGCAAATACGCCCGGTACGTTTGTCTCGGTCGTTTTTCCGTTTGTGATTATATATCCGGCTTCATCAAGCTCAAGATATTTTGCGAAAACATCTGTGTTTGGATGATGACCGATAGCAAGGAAAAATCCGTCGATAGCTACCTCTGAAGTGTATTCTTCAGGTGTTCCTTTTTTATGTATTAGGTTTACTCCCTCTACACCGTTTTCTCCGAAAAGACCAAGTGTCTGAGTTTCCCAAAGAATCTCAATGTTTTCTTCTTTGGCAACTCTTGCCTGCATGATTTTAGATGCTCTTAATTCATCGCGTCTTACTATCATATATACCTTGCTTGCAAGTTTAGACAGATATACTGCCTCTTCACATGCTGTATCTCCACCACCAACAACAGCTACAACTTTCTTTCTGTAGAAGAAACCGTCGCAAGTAGCGCAAGCCGATACTCCCATACCTGCATATTTAACTTCATCCGGCAATCCAAGATATTTTGCAGAAGCACCCGTTGCGATTATAACGGTTTTAGCTTCTATAACTTTGCTTTCGTCAATAGTGACAAGGTGAGATCCTTCAGTGCAGAAATCTACGCTTGTAACGATACCGAAACGAATATCGGCACCGAATCGCATAGCCTGCTTTTTCATATCATCCATAAGTTCTACACCAGTAGTTCCGTCAGGATAACCAGGGAAGTTTTCAATCTCTGTAGTTATAGTCAGCTGTCCGCCCGGTTGTATTCCTTCGTAAAGAACCGGAGATAGATTAGCGCGGCTTGCGTAAATAGCAGCCGTATATCCTGCAGGACCTGATCCGATAATCAGGCAGTTTACTTTTTCGTTTGCTTCCATATTAATAAGTTCTATTATCTTAAGTCAATTACTTCCGGCTTCGGATATTTCTTTTTGTCAAATTCAAATTCATGATTTGAAAATTTCATATCTCTTACCGGTTTTTCAAATACAATGTTTGTTTTATTGTTGTTATCTCCAATCATAGAGATTGTGTAAGGGAAATTTGTCTTACTATCTATCATTGCGATTATCTTACTCCAAGGCAAATCAGTCTTCTGCGGGTTGATATCAATAATTTCAACCTGTTTGCCTGATATGTTATGCGTCGCTACGTATTTTACTTTAGCACCGTATTTATAAAGTTCAAGAAGAGTGATAGGGTTAAGAGCAAGAGTCTCATCTTTAGATGATTTTGATAAATTTACCTCATCGCTGTTATTAAGCCAGACCCATTGATTTATCCCGTTATTCCAGATGCGTGCATCAGGTACCTCAATATAAAATTTCTCTCCTTTAAATCTTAAAATTCCGTTGAAATTGTATACAAGATCATTGTCAGCATCTGTCTCTGCAAGAACAAATTTAACCTCTATCCCACTGTCTTTGCTTAGAGTCTCTGCACTCGATTTTAATATGCCGACCGCTTTGTTGTCATTCTGAGCGAATAAAAGGGCAGTAAAGCTGATGAGTAGTAAGGTGATTATATTCCTCTTAATCATAACAGTTAGAATATCTTTTTATTTAACTTAACAAATACTTTATCATTATTGTTTGAATTCTCCGGGTTAATTAATCCCCATATTCTCAAGCACATTTTCAAGATGCATTTCGTCCATCACGTTTATCTGACGTGTTTTACCACCTTCAAGTCCGCCTACAATGCCTGCTGCTTCAAGCTGATCCATAATGCGTCCGGCACGGTTAAATCCAATAGAGAATTTTCTCTGAATCATTGACGTCGAAGCCGATTGCGACATGACAACCATAAGAGCGACCTCTTTAAACATAGGATCACGTTTGCTTAGGTCTACATCTGCTATTGAGCTTTCACTTCCTCCTTCAGGTACATATTCAGGCAGATAAAATGCGGTAGGGTATCCTTGTTGTTCTCCGATATTCTCCGCTATCTTTTCTACTTCAGGCGTGTCTACGAACGCGCATTGTACACGTGTCGTATTCCCACCTTGAGAGAATAGAAGGTCTCCTCGTCCGATAAGCTGATTAGCTCCCGGATTGTCAAGGATAGTACGTGAGTCGATCATTGAAGTAACTCTAAATGCTACCCTGGCAGGGAAGTTGGCCTTAATAATACCTGTTATGATATTTGTTGATGGTCGCTGTGTAGCTATTATCATATGAATACCTACGGCACGGGCTAGCTGTGCGATACGCGCTATCGGTAGTTCTACCTCTTTACCTGCCGTCATAATCAAATCTCCAAACTCATCGACGATTACCACCATGTATGGTAAGAATCTATGTCCTTTTTCCGGGTTAAGCCTTCTTTGTTTGAATCTCTCGTTATATTCAATAATGTTTCTTGTACCTGCTGCTTTAAGAAGGTCGTATCTCTCATCCATTTCTTTACAGATAGAATTAAGAGTAGCCACAACTTTAGTTACGTCAGTAATGATAGCTTCTTCTTCATCCGGCAATTTCGCAAGGAAGTGTTTCTCTATTTTAGAATAAATATTAAACTCTACCTTTTTAGGGTCGATAAGTACCATCTTAAGTTCGGACGGATGTTTGCGGTATAGCAACGATGTGATAATAGCATTTAGACCAACCGATTTACCCTGACCTGTAGCACCTGCTACAAGTACGTGTGGCATTTTCGCAAGGTCAAACATAAATATCTCATTTGTAATGGTCTTGCCAAGAGCTACAGGTAGTTCGTATTTTGATTCCTGAAATTTTCTTGATGCAATAATAGAATACATTGACACCATTTGAGGGTCTTTATTTGGTACCTCGATACCTACAGTACCTTTACCAGGTATTGGCGCAATGATACGTATACCCAAAGCAGCAAGGCTCAGTGCGATATCATCTTCAAGACTTCTGATTTTCGATATCCTAACTCCCGGTTTCGGTACTATCTCATAAAGAGTAATTGTTGGTCCGATTGTTGCGTTAATGGATTGTATTTCAATGCCATAATTGCGCAGAGTCTCTTCGATGCGCTGTTTGTTGGCATTTTGTTCATCCATATCTATATGTACATCTTTTCCATCATATTTCTCAAGTAAGTCAAACGAAGGAGTTCTATATCTTGACAGTTCAAGGCGAGGATCAAACGGTTGAGACTCATCAATAAGTTCTAATGGTTTGCTGTCTGCTATATTAAATTCAACTTCTTCTTCTCCTTCTTCGATTTCAATCTCTTCGACTATCTCTTCTTCGGGTGCTTGTTGTATTTTAAAGCTTGTTTGTGCATCCTCATTTTCTTCTTTCTCCGAGATAAACTCTATCTCGGTATTTTCTTTATATGTATTTTCTTCCGGCTCTTGGTAAGCGTCAAGTTTAGAGTTTGGAATTTCTACATTATCGATAAGTTCAAAAGTTATATCTTCTGATGGCTTTTCTATTACCTGTTCTTCATTTGAATATTCATCGGTGAAAAGATTATCTTCAACGTATGATGGCTCTTCAACACTCGGTTGCGTTTGCATTACCGATTGAGGTTGTATAACTTCAGACAGAGGGTTACTTTCTATATGCTCAGAGTTTTCTTTTCTAAGCTGCTGTTCCGAAACTGAAACGGCAGGCTTCGGCTTTCTTTTGAAAGGTTTTTTTATGCAGGCAATAAAATATATGATACCTCTATTAAGGTATTCGATTGTTTTTTTATTGACAAGTATAAGGATACAAATGAAACTTACAATGATAAGAAGGAAGGTGCCAAACCATCCTATATTAGCTTTCAAAAGTAGAGTAGTATAATAACCGTGAGCTCCACCCAGATATATAAATGAGTCTTCGTAACCACTGACAAAAAAGAAACCGAAAAACAAAGATCCCCATATCATAATGATATTTGTGTAAAGAAACACTTTAAGAAGATTATAGTCTTTCACTTTCATAAACTTTGTTCCCATGCACCATAAGAATACAGAGATCATAAAAGCAGAAATACCAATCCATCTGTTTATCATAACCTCAGCGCAATATGCTCCGAGTGAACCTGCCCAGTTTTTAAGTTCACCCTTAACATCTGTAAGTTGAGAAAACGGAAGATGGGCCAATTTGCTCTGGTCTGAATCACCGGTGAAGAAGAAAGACAGAAATGATACAAACAGAAAAACACTTATCATAACAATCACAAGTCCTGTTATGAAATGAGTCCTTTCGCTTTTTAGATATATTTTAGTCTTATGAAGAGCACTTGCATTATCTGCTGCCGGAGCAGATGCTGCTGTGCTTTTTTCATTCTTTTTACCCTTATCGTTTTTGTTTTCAGCTTTCATTTATTAAAATCTTTATTTTTTCCAGAATCCCGGAGTGAAAATAACCAATACTGTGAATAATTCGAGTCTTCCTACAAGCATAAGAAATGATAGATACCATTTTCCGGCTGAAGGAATAAAAGAGAAGTTGCCCGCCGGACCTGTTTCTCCCAGTCCCGGACCGACATTACTAATACATGTGATGCTTGTACCTATAGCTGTATCAAAAGTAAGTCCTAATGATGTGAGTATGAATATACTGATTATAACCAATAATACATATACAAACATAAAAGCGAGCACTTTACTTACAAGTTCATACGATATGACATGCTTGTTTATTCTGACAGGTACAATGGCGCGTGGATGTACCTGACGGTAAAATTCATTAATGGTGTTTTTAAGGAGCACCATAATACGTATTATCTTTATACCACCACTTGTAGACCCAGCACAGGCTCCCATCGCCATTATGACAAGAGTTGCAATCCAGAATATAGGACCCCAGCTTACATAGTCGGCATTTGATCCGGCAAATCCGGTTGTCGTTAATATTGTAATGACATGAAAGAGTGATGTGCGGAAGGTTGATTCAGGATTTGCGGCCTGACCAGTTATCCATAATGCGCTGAATGTAAATACAGTGAATATTACTATAATTGCTATATACCACTTAAACTCGTCATCTTCAGCGAATTTGTCTGCTTTTCCTGCCACAAGATAATTAACCAGAGTGAAGTTTGTACCGG
>CAMTOT010000191.1 GCA_947074165.1 uncultured Bacteroidales bacterium | reverse complement strand
AAATCTCCCAACCAATACTATATATGAATCACCGGTTGCCGGAAAGTGCAACCGCTGATTCCGACTTTGGAATCCGTTGATTCCAAAGTCGGAAACGCCCGTTACCGATATCGGCAACCGCCGTTGCACATATAGGTTTAGTTAGGGTATTTTTGATTGACCTTCAATGAATATATGTAGAAGGGGTAATAACATAAAAAAGGCTGTCTAAACATTTTATTGTTAGACAGCCTCTTTCTTATATTATGTTTCAGATATGCTATTCTTATTCATTCGTCATAGCTCTGAACATCTTAAATAGCTCTTCATAATCGCGTTGATGTAACTTAAAAACAAGTATATCACCGTTATGTATTACTGTGTCTTCTTGTATCGGTATGCTGTTCTTCTGATTTTTTAATAATTCTATCACCTCACAGTCCTTAGGTATCGGGAGTTCGCTAACCGTACGGTTTATAGCATATGAATCATCATTGACCTGCATATTCATTGTAATCTTGTCAAGTTTTAGTTTTACCTCCTTATCAAGATATTTCTTATATATTTTTGTATATAATGGAATAATCTGTAAGAAACTGCCAAGGAAATATGCAATTGCACCAGCTACGATAAGCGGATAAAATAGTTTATATTGCCCTGTAATCTCTATTGTAAGCAGTAATCCTGTAATAGGTGCTCTGACTGAAGATATAAAGAAAACACCGATACCAAGCAATGTGAAAAAGCCGAGGTTGTCGGGCGTAATCATATCCATTGATACCAGAATGAGCCCAAAAGCTTTACCTATAAGTCCTCCTGTTACAATAAGAGGCAGGATGAGACTTCCTCCTATTCCTATAACATAGCTTAATGTAGTAAACACGATTTTCAATACAATCATAAGAAGCAGCATGCTCAATACCCCAGACTCTTCAAGTGCCTGATCAAATAGAGCCTGTTCACCACTACCCGTAAGATCTACAAAAAACATACCCATTAGAAATACAAACACAGATATTGCGCCGATTTTCAGAAATGGAGGTATTTTCAGAAACTCGTAGGTCTTACCGCAGAGATAAAGAGATAAATTAAACAGTTTTGAAATTAATGCACATATTACGGCAAAAATCGCAAGTACAACAAACATGTGTACTTCTCCGAATTTAGGCAGTATGACAGGTATCATACTGTATTGATTATAAGGGAAGAATAGTTCAGCGCAATAATTTGCAGCGACACATGCTATAAGAGTAGGAAGTATGATGCGTATAGATGACCACCCAAGCAAATCTTCAATAATGAATACTGCTGACGCAAGAGGTGCACTAAATGTAGCGGAAAGTCCTCCCGCTGCACCTGCTGTCTTTAAATATCTTTTTTGAGTTGGATTTAGTCTGAATATCTTGCTTATTAGTGATCCTACAAGAGTACCAAACTGAATAGAGGGACCTTCACGACCAAGTGAAAAACCGACACCTATGACACCTAAGCTACCGATAAATTTACCGATTAACTGCTGTATAGGGCGCATAAATGAAAACCTGCCAATGATAGCCCCTTCAGACTGCGGTATGCCGTCGCCGTCGATAAGTGGGACTACACGGTTTAATCTGTATACCAGCCAGGCGATACCCCAGATTACAATAAACGTGGCCGCTTTAAAAATCCATTCACGGTCTTCAATGAAAATAAACTGTCTTATTTCGAGAGCCTTTACTAAAAGCCAGCGGAAAACTCCCGAAATCAGACCCGCCAATATACCAACAACTATGCTGAGTAATATCAGCTTAAAATGTATATCCTTAATCCTGTATTTCATATAATATAAACACAGGTTTTAGAAATATGTTTAATTAAAAAACTGCTTTATTTAAATTTAAACTCTTCATTTATCTTAAAACCATTTAGCAGGCTTTTTATATCCATTCTCTTTTTTCCCGCAAGCTGTACAGATAAAAGACGTATATATCCATCCTCTACCGCAACGTCAACATGCGACTTAGAGTCTGTTATAATTGTCCCTGGCAATAAGCTGTGTTGAGCAGTAATCATCTCTGTTTCAAAAATTTTTATTGCTATAGTCATCCCTTCGTCAGTTGTTATCTCGCTCCATGCGGCAGGATATGGCGACATCCCTCTGACCAGGTTATGTATATCTTTAATATTCTTTTGCCAGTCAATGCGACATGTGTCTTTAAAAATTTTAGGAGCGCTTCTTAATTGCGACTCGTCAGTATAAAACGCGCTCTGATCAACAGCGTCATAAGACCCGTCAAGTATAGCGTCGACTGTCTTAGTAACCAATCCCGCACCCATTTTCATAAGGCGGTCGTGTACTGATCCTACATTTTCATTATCGGCAATAGATATCTTTTCCTGCATTATAATCTTCCCGGTATCTATCTCATGAGTCAGAAAAAACGTTGTAGCGCCAGTTTCTTTATCCCCGTTTATAACAGCCCAGTTTATTGGAGCTGCACCACGGTACTGAGGCAGTAAAGACGCATGTAGGTTAAAAGTGCCAAGTCTCGGCATATTCCATACTATCTCAGGAAGCATTCTGAAAGCAACAACAATCTGAAGATCCGCGTTCCAGCTCTTTAAAGATGCTATAAATTCTTCATCTTTAAGTTTTTCCGGCTGAAGGAGTGGCAGACTCTGAGAAAGAGCATACTCTTTTACCGCTGAATACTGAAGTTTATGCCCGCGTCCTGCAGGTTTATCAGGCATTGTTATTACACCAACTACATTGTATCCTCCCTCTACAAGAGCTTTCAGACTCTCTACCGCAAAGTCGGGTGTACCCATATATACTATACGTAAATCTTTTTTTTCCATATTTTTAAAGTCTTCAGGTTAATCTTCAGAGAAGTGTTTAAGTACTTTTCTGTAAGAATTAAAAATCTTTGCTTTTGAAACAAATCCGATATACTTTCCGTTCTCTACAACAGGCAGATTCCATGCGTTTGTAGAGTCAAACAGTGACATCACCTTTTCCATAGGCATACCGATTTCAATTTTACCCGGAGGTGATATCATAAATTGCATAACCTTAAGTCGGTCATATAGGCGTTGCTGAAACATGATATTTCTTATGTCATTAAGAAGCACTATACCTAAAAGACGGTCATTGTCGTCAGTAACAGGGAATATATTTCTCTCCGATTTAGATATCACTTTTACCATTTCGCCAAGAGTCATGTCCGGTTTCACAATTTGCAGGTCTGTCTCAATGACAGAATCTATTTTAAGAAGAGTAAGTACCGCTTTATCTTTATGATGTGTAATAAGTTCTCCTTTTTTAGCCAGACGGCGGGTATAAATACTATAAGGTTCAAATATTCTTATAGTACCGTAAGAAAGTGTGGAAACAATCATAAGCGGAAGGAACAAATCAAATCCACCGGTAAGTTCCGCGCTAAGGAATATTCCCATAAGTGGGGCATGCATAACCCCTGACATAACACCTGCCATACCTATAACGGCAAAGTTCTTTTCCGGAAGAAACGGGGTGTATCCGAAATGATTGAGCGCGAATGCGAAAAGAAAACCAACCATATTACCAATAAAAAGACTCGGCGCGAACGTACCCCCTACACCACCACCTCCGTTGGTAGCTGAAGTAGCAAACACCTTAGTGAGAATAATGAGGAGAATAAAAGATGAAAATATCCAAAAATTATTTCTGCCTTCATAAAAGAGACTGTTTATCGTCATGTTTTCGTAATCTCCGCTGTAGATATCAAGTATAGCTGAGTACCCTTCGCCATATAATGGCGGAAGTATGAAAATTAATATAGCAAGTATGGTTGCACCTATAGCGAATTTAATCCACGGACTGCTCACTTTTTTAAGTAAATCCTCTGCTTTAAACATACAGCGCGTAAAGTAAAGAGATACGAACCCGCATGCTATACCAAGAAGGATAACATAAGGAATTCTCTCTGCTGCAAAAGAATCTGTCTGTTCGAAGCTAAACTGAGCCATTGGTCCTGAAAAAACATAAGCTATAGAGGCTGCCGTCACGGCAGATATAAGAAGTGGCATAATAGAGAATGCCGTAAGGTCTAGCATAAGCACCTCAATAGTGAATAGCAGTCCCGCAATAGGGGCTTTGAATATACCCGCGATACCGGCTGTCGCACCACATCCCAATAGTAGCATTAAAGTACGTTCATCCATCTTGAAGAAGCGTCCTACGTTTGATCCGATTGCAGCTCCCGTATATACGATAGGGGCTTCGGCTCCAACTGATCCACCAAAACCGATAGTTACCGAGCTGGCAAGAATCGAGGTGTACATATTGTGTGGTTTCAGTCTGCTTTTTCTTTGTGAAATAGCATATAAAATACGGGTCACACCGTGACTAATATCGTCCTTTACAATATGTCTTACAAACAAGCCTGCAAGTAAAATACCTATACCGGGATAAATCAGATACAGATAGTTGGCACCTTCCGTATTGAAATGATCTGTCAATATCCCTTGTATGCCGTGAATAATAAATTTTAATAACAGAGCTGCGGCTGCACCAAGCAGACCTGTGACAAAGCTGAGAATAAGAATAAAATTCTTTTCAGAAATGTGATGCTCTCTCCAGAGTATAATTTTTATATACCAATCTGACTTTAAGTTGTTTAGTTTCTCAAACATTCTATAACCTTATAAACCTTTACCTGTGATAACTGTTTTTACAGTGTAGATAAGAATCTTAGCATCAACTGCCAACGATACATTCTCTACATATAAAATATCATACTTCAATCTTTCTATCATCTGATCCACATCAGTTGCGTAACCGTATTTTACCATTCCCCAAGACGTTATCCCGGGTCTTACCTGATGTGTCAGGCAATAATATGGAGCTTTCTCCATTATTTGTTTTATATAAAACTCCCTTTCCGGGCGTGGACCGACAAGCGACATATCCCCTTTTAGAACATTAAAAAACTGAGGTAGTTCGTCAAGTCTGTATTTTCTGAAGAATAATCCTGTTTTTGTTATTCTCGGATCATTTTCAGATGATAACATAGGTCCGTTTTGTTCGGCATCTATATACATAGTGCGAAACTTATAGATATTAAACGAACGGCCAGCTTTTCCTATACGTCTTTGTTTAAATAAAACCGGCCCTTTAGAGTCTGATTTGATAAGAAAAGCAAGAACTCCAAAAAGAGGCAATAGAGTAATTATCGCAAAAAATGATATAACGATATCACCAAGCCGTTTGGTGTTTTCTGTACCCGGCTGTATGTTGCCTCTGCTAATATCTATCATCGGCGTGTCATATATAGCATTCATCTTAACCTTACCATTTAGAATCTCTTGCAAGTCAGCCTGAAGACTCACCGGCAACCCAAATGGTAATACTTTAGCTATGATATTATACATGGCACCCGTATCTCTTACGTCGGGAGCAACAAGAAGCTGCTCTATGGCGTTGTCATCTATGATTTTTTTTAACTGCTCAATATTACCAACTACATTGAGCGAGTCATTTTTCTTTTTTTCAAATCCTGTCTCAATATGTCCTATAACTTTATAGCCCAATTGCTGCTTTGAAGCTGACAGTTCTTTATATAGCAGAGTAGATTTCTTTCCGCATCCTATTATCAGTGTACGGAATCCCCATTCTCCACTATGTATCTTTTTTGTTGCCGAATAAGTGATAATGCTTCTGAACAGGTATACCAGTCCGAACTCAATTGCGAACATACCGGTTATTAGCGACCAGTATTCAGCCGGATTTACAGGCATATCATCAAGAATAACCGCGAAAAAGAAAATTATCGAACCAACGAAACATGTTGAAAATGTGGTCTTAAGTTCTTCAAATCTTGATTTTTGAAATGGATTTTTATAATATCCTGAGATGTAAAACAAAAGCATCCAGCAAACCGGTGCTATAATCTGACCGTCAATTACTTTATTGAATAAAAGAAATTCCCTTAGAGAGTGAAATATACGATTGGCCAGTACCTCATACCGATAGATCGGAAGAGCACACGTCTGAACTCCAGTCACCGCTCATTATCTC
>CAMTOT010000190.1 GCA_947074165.1 uncultured Bacteroidales bacterium | reverse complement strand
CCTGAAGGTTTACGTGATAAAGACAATCCTGAGCGTTCAACATATCAACCATACCGTTTTCGATTGGCTGAACAACAACAACGCTACCTTTGAAATCAGTTTTTTTATTCATGTTGTAGATAATCCAGTCTACGAACGCGCGAAGGAAGTTACCTTCACCGAATTGGATAATACGTTCAGGATAAGTTCCTGCAGATGCTGTCTGTTTGTTTAAAGCTTGCATATTTAAAATTTTATGAACCGGCTTATTTGTTAGTCGCTGATTCAGGTTTAACTTATTTTTAATTCAATTTATATAGAAGGGAAGTTTACGTAAAAATCAATATTTTCTGCCGTTAGAATATCTATAGGCATATAGTTTACAGGTTTCACTTCCTGTTTGTATATCAGATGCTGCGCGAGAGCTTTAAGTGCTCTGTAGCCCTGTATTTCAGGACGCTGGGCGATAAGATAACTGACTGCCCCGTTTTTCAGACATTTTACGTTTCTGTCTACAAGGTCGTATCCCAGCACCGTCATATCTTTCATCGCGCTCTTTTTAAAGTAGTCGGCTACCATGTACACTCTGGAGTTGAATATGACAGAATTTTTTATGCCCGGATTTTCCCTAAAGAACTGATCCATTATAATGTCATTTTTATCTCTGTCGTTCCAGTAAAGCCCTACACTATGTATTCTGCAATCAGGGTTATTTTCTTTTATGTATGCCATAAAACCGGCTTTACGCTGTATGGTCTGATTGGCTCCCGTCTCTCCTTTTCGCTTTGCGTGAAACATCACTATATCTTTTATGTCATACTGATCTCCGACCAAAAGTTTTGCGGCTAAATGACCGCTTTGGTAAGAGTGCATACCGAAATATGCCAGTGGCTCTACTCCTTCCACCTGTGAGTCGACAAAAACGAATGGGATGTTTAGTTCTTTCAATTTAGCGGCAAACGCGTTGCTCGAATCTTTGAAAAGAGGAGACATTAAAACTCCGTCGGGCTTTAAATCAGGTATTGACGCGTAAACCTGACGACAGGAGTCTACATCATACTGATTATAGTAGTGTATTACAACATTTACGTTTAGGTCAAGTAGCTCTTCTACCTGCTTTTCTATCCCCATCTCAAGATATGCCCAGTAATCGGCGGTCTCATGATCAGGGAGTATACAGTGAAAGTTATATCTTTTTTTCGAAGCAAGCGCAGAAGCGTGTATGTTGGGATGATAGTTTATCTCCTCAAGTACCTTCTCCACCTTTTCTCGGCTTGCGCGGGACACTTCTCCTCTGTTATGCAAAACTCTGTCAACTGTGCCTTTCGAGACACCGGCAAGCTCCGCAATATCTTTTATTCGTATTTTCCCGTTTACTTCAGCCATTTTATGTTATAAAATATAATTTGTGTACGGACACAATTTAAATATTATTATTTCAAAGGCAAATATAATAGTAATTTTTGTGATGCAAAAAAAATATACAAAAATCGTGCTCGTACACGGAAAAAATATTATCTTCGCAACGTAAGCTCAACCAATTATATAACAAGCATTTACAAAATAAGCATTTTTGACTTACAATTTGTAAGCACAGCTATATTAAAACAAATGGAAATGTTAGATAGTTTATATATTTGAGCTAACAAACCTAAACAGGTTATTTAGTTTAAGATAATCTACAACGTTATTAACTATTAAATAGTAAAAGACAATGAAACAATTCATGGACGAAAACTTTTTGTTGCAAACAGAAACTGCGCAAAAACTGTATCACGAACATTCGGCTAAAATGCCAATCATCGACTACCACTGTCACCTTGTACCTTCAATGGTAGCTAACGACCATAAGTTCCGCTCTGTAACTGAAGCATGGTTGGGTGGTGACCACTACAAATGGCGTGCTATGCGTACAAACGGTATCGATGAGCGTTTTTGTACAGGTAAAGACACTTCTGACTGGGAGAAATTCGAGAAGTGGGCGGAAACTGTTCCATATACAATGAGAAACCCTCTATACCACTGGACACACCTTGAGCTTAAAACAGCTTTCGGTATCGATAAAATCCTTAGCCCTAAAACGGCAAGAGAGATTTTCGACGAGTGTAACGAGAAACTTGCTACTCCTGAATTTACAGCACGCGGACTAATGCGTAAATATAATGTAGAACTTGTATGTACTACTGATGATCCGATTGATACTCTTGAGCACCATATCGCAACACGCGAAAGCGGTTTTGAGGTAAGAATGCTTCCGACATGGCGTCCTGACAAAGCGATGGCTGTTGAGGTTCCTTCAGAATTCCGCGCCTATGTTGAGAAACTTGGCGAAGTGAGCGGTGTTACTATCAGCAAATTTGACGATATGATCGAAGCTCTTCGCAAACGTCATGACTTCTTCGCTGAGCAGGGATGTCGTCTTTCAGACCACGGTATCGAAGAGTTCTACGCTGAAGACTATACTGACGCTGAAATCAAATCAATCTTTGATAAAGTATACGGTGGAGCTGAGCTTTCTCACGAAGAGATCCTTAAATTCAAATCAGCGATGATGATTATCTTCGGTGAAATGGATTGGGAAAAAGGATGGACTCAGCAGTTCCACTATGGCGCTATCCGTAACAACAACACTAAGATGTTTAAACTTCTTGGTCCTGATACAGGTTTTGACTCAATCGGTGAGTTTACGACAGCTAAGAAAATGTCTAAATATCTTGACAAACTTAACTCAAACGGTAAACTGGCTAAAACTATCCTTTACAACCTTAACCCATGCGCAAATGAGGTTATCGCTACAATGCTTGGTAACTTCCAGGATGGATCTGTAGCTGGTAAAATCCAGTTCGGTTCAGGATGGTGGTTCCTTGATCAGAAAGATGGTATGGAAAAACAGATGAACGCTCTTTCTGTACTTGGTCTTCTTAGCCGTTTCGTAGGTATGCTTACAGACTCAAGAAGTTTGCTTTCTTACCCACGTCACGAATATTTCCGCCGTACGCTTTGTAACCTTGTTGGTCGCGACGTAGAAAACGGAGAGATCCCAGCGTCTGAAATGGAATTCATCGGCAAAATGATCGAGAATATCTCTTACAACAACGCTAAAAACTACTTCAACTTCTAATTTACTCCTACTCCTTTTTTAAGGGTAGAAATAATAAGAACTAAGATACTCGGAGCAACGGTTATTTAACAATACCGCTGCTCCGATTTTAGGTTAAAACAAACATTCAACAACTCAGCGAGCACGTACAGAAGATATAAATTGAAGAATCAACGTCACTTAACACTCGGTGTGATTGGCTCTTGCAATAAAATGCATGTTTAACAAAACAATTTAAAAAGTTAATGCGCAAACGGTTGCATCATTCAAAAGATTTGATTTATATTTGCATCGCTTTAAAAAAGTACGAAAAAACTTATTTAATATAATTATGAGCAAAATTGTAACATTAGGCGAAATCATGTTGAGATTGTCAACTCCTGGCAATACACGTTTCGTTCAGTCAGATTCTTTTGATGTTGTTTATGGTGGTGGTGAAGCTAACGTAGCTGTTAGCTGTGCTAACTATGGTCACGATGCTTACTTCGTGTCAAAACTTCCTAAACATGAAATCGGTCAGTCGGCAGTTAACGCGCTAAGAAAATATGGCGTTAAGACAGACTTTATCGCTCGTGGTGGTGACCGTGTAGGTATCTACTACCTTGAGACTGGTGCTTCTATGCGTCCAAGTAAAGTTGTTTATGACCGTGCTCACTCTGCAATCGCAGAAGCAACAATCGCTGATTTTGACTTTGATGCAATCATGGAAGGTGCAGACTGGTTCCACTGGTCAGGTATCACTCCTGCTATCTCTGACGAAGCAGCAGAAATCACAAAACTTGCTTGTGAAGCTGCAAAACGTCACGGAGTAACAGTGTCAGTAGACCTTAACTTCCGTAAAAAACTTTGGACAAAAGAGAAAGCTCAGTCTATCATGAAACCTCTTATGCAGTACGTTGACGTATGTATCGGTAACGAAGAAGATGCAGAGCTATGCCTTGGATTCAAACCAGACGCAGACGTAGAAGCTGGTCACACAGACGCAGAAGGCTACAAAGAGATCTTCAAACAGATGGCTGTTGAGTTCAACTTCAAAACAGTTGTATCTACACTTCGTGAATCTTTCTCTGCTACTCACAACGGATGGAAAGCTATGATCTATGACGGAAAAGAGTTCTATACTTCTAAACGTTATGACATCAACCCAATCATCGACCGCGTTGGTGGTGGTGACTCATTCTCTGGTGGTATCATCCACGGTTTGCTTTCAAAACCTAACCAGGGTGAGGCTCTTGAATTCGCAGTTGCTGCTTCAGCATTGAAACATACAATCAACGGCGACTTTAACTTAGTGTCAATTGAAGAAGTTGAAGCACTTGCAGGCGGTGACGCTTCAGGTCGTGTACAACGCTAAAAATTATATAATAAATATGAATCAATTTTGAGTTATACTCTTAATTGATTTATATTTACAACTGAAAACAAAACAGAAATGGCAAGATTTTCAAAGATACAAACTATCAACGCAATGCAGGCAACAGGTATGGTTCCTGTATTTTATCACAAAGAAGTTGAAGTTGCAAAACAAGTAGTTAAGGCTTGTTACGAAGGTGGTGTTCGCGCTTTCGAATTTACTAACCGTGGTGACTTCGCTCACGAAGTATTCGCAGAAGTAGTAAAATTCGCTGCAGTTGAATGTCCGGAAATGATTCTGGGTATCGGTTCTATCGTTGACCCTGCAACAGCTGCTCTTTACATTCAGCTTGGCGCAAACTTTATCGTTGGTCCTCTTTTCAACCCTGAAATCGCAAAAGTATGTAACCGTCGTCTTATCCCTTATACTCCGGGATGTGGTTCGGTTTCAGAAGTTGGTTTCGCTCAGGAACTTGGATGTGACCTTTGTAAAGTATTCCCTGCAGGTAACGTAGGTGGCCCATCATTCGTTAAGAATATGAAAGCTCCTATGCCTTGGTCTCTTCTTATGGTAACAGGTGGTGTAGAGCCTACTAAAGAAAATCTTTCAGCATGGATTGGCGCAGGTGTTACTTGCGTAGGTATGGGTTCTAACCTATTCCCTGCGGACGTAATCAAAGCTCAGGACTGGGCTTCAATTTCAGCAAAATGTGCTGAAGCTCTTGCGATAATCGCTGATTGCAGAAAATAATTGAATGTATAATCAATATATTTAATTTAAGCGCCCCTGTTTTTGCAGGGACGCTTTTTGCACATTTATTCAGAGGTAATAAACACTTTTGAATATCTTTTAATAGAAAAACACTAAAACAAATAAATAATGAGTACAGTTTCTGCTACAAGTACGAAGACTATGACTAGCTACAGATGGACAATCTGTGCGCTTCTGTTCTTCGCAACAACAGTAAATTATCTGGACCGTCAGGTTCTTTCTCTTACATGGGCTGAATTTATCCGTCCTGAGTTTCACTGGACAGATCAACATTACGGCTTAATTACAGCAGTATTCTCTGCATGCTATGCAATCAGTATGGTTATCGCAGGTCGTTTTATCGACTTCATGGGTACTAAAAAAGGATTCCTTTGGGCAATCGGAGTTTGGTCTATAGGTGCATGTCTACATGCAGGATGTGGTTTATTCACAGAATTATGGGTCGGAGCAAGCTCAGCTGAAGATCTAATTAAAATGACAGGTGACGCAGCGATGGTAGTTGCAACCGTAAGTATGTACGCGTTTATTTTCGCTCGTTGCGTACTTGCGCTTGGTGAAGCGGGTAACTTCCCTGCTGCTATCAAAACTACAGCAGAATATTTCCCTAAAAAAGACCGCGCTCTTGCTACGTCTATCTTTAACGCCGGTGCTACAGTAGGTGCTCTTGCAGCTCCTCTTGCTATCCCTACAATCGCTAAATACTTCAAAGGTATCGGTGTAGGTAACGGTTGGGAGATGGCGTTTATCATCATCGGTGCTCTTGGTTTCATCTGGATGGGATTTTGGGTATTTATGTATGATAAACCAAGCAAATCTAAATTTGTAAACTCTGAAGAACTTGCTTATATCAATCAGG
>CAMTOT010000189.1 GCA_947074165.1 uncultured Bacteroidales bacterium | reverse complement strand
ACTTTGCAATACAAAGTACCTGAAAAGATATAGTATTAACGTAGTTTAACTACAGACAAATAATAACTAAATAATCATAACACTTAAATCTTTATTGATTCAATTTTAATTATTTTTGCATCATATTAAGACAATGTTTAAATAAGAAAGCCGTTATAAAACAAAACTAAATAAATAAAAAGCCATTTAATATATGACACAATACAGCGAGACCCATAAACCCGTAGCCGGATTTATAAGTCCCTTCGATACAGATGACAAGAAAGCCTCAAGCGGCACACCATATTATATAGCGAGAAGTTTTGAGAAAATGGGATACAAAGTAAAATGGATACCCGTAAAGAAAAACCGCGCATATATCATAGCGGAGAAAATATTCATCCGACTAAATAAGGTAATAAACAAACTGACAGGCAAAAGAATATATTTCGACTTTACATACATAGCCGCATACCTGCTTAGCCTTTCGGTCGACAGATCCGCCACAAAAGAGTGCGCTCTATTAGTCGTACCGTTCTGCGCGCCTGTCATCAAATATCTTCGGACTGACAAAAAGCTCATATACTTCACCGACGCTACTTTCGCCTCAATGGTCAATTACTATCCCGATTTTACCGGACTTACCGATCTCAGCATACGTCAGGGGCGCGACATCGAGAGAGAAGCCATAAAAAGATCAACAAAAGTGATATACGGATGTGACTGGGCAAGAAATTCAGCCATAAACGATCTGAACCAGAACCCAGACAAACTTCACGTTGTCGAATACGGAGGCAATATAAATGATCAGGATATACATAAATTCAGAAGATCAGACAATAAGAACACAGAAGTTCTTTTTCTCGGCGTCGACTGGGAAAGAAAAGGAGGAAAAATTGCTTTAGATATTTGTTCTGATCTTATATCGCGCGGCATCAACGTTTCGCTCAACATAGTAGGTATAAAAGAATCCGATATAAATTTCAAACTACCTGAGTTTGCGACCTGCCACGGCTTTTTAAACAAAAACAATCCCCGCGATTATCAGCTATTAAATGAGATAATAGGCAAATGCAATCTTCTGCTCCTTCCCACCCAGGCGGAATGTACGGGGATCGCGTTTTCAGAGAGCAGCGCATACGGACTACCCTCATTCACGTTCGACACCGGAGGCATATCCAATTATATTGTAGACGGAGTAAACGGCTATCTGTTTAAACCAGGCACATCACCGGAAGCAATAGGAAAGAAGATATCAGAAACGATAGCGTCAGGCGAGCTACAGGAGATGTCGGTCAAAGCGCGCGAACTATACGAAAACAAACTAAACTGGAACGTCTGGAGCCAACGTGTAGAGAGTATAATACAAAACATGTAAATTATAAAATGAATTCATCATCAAATAAGAGAATCCTTAAAAACACCTTTTTTCTGTATTTCAGAATGATGCTTGTTATGGCCATAAGCCTGTACACATCCCGCATCATTCTAAAAACACTGGGAGTCGAAGACTACGGCATATACAATGTAGTGGGAGGAGTCATAGCCATGTTCTCATTCCTTAACAACAGCATGTCTACCGCCACACAGCGATTTATCACCTTCGAACTTGGAAAACAGAACAACAGCGTCAACAAGATATTCTCGACCACACTGCTTATTCATTTTATAATAGCCATAGTTATCCTTGTACTGGCAGAAAGCATTGGTCTGTGGTTTCTCAACAATAAGCTAAACATACCGTCATCCAGACTTTTCGCAGCCAACATAATCTTCCATTGCACTATCATCACATTCTGTATTAACATAAGCCAGACGCCCTACAACGCGATGCTCATAGCACATGAGAAGATGAACATCTACTCATATATCAGCATACTTGAGATCACGCTCAAGCTTATCAACGTATACATACTATATACAGTCAAAACAGACAAGCTGATTTTATACAGCATCCTGACACTTATCACACAAATAACAATCACATTAATATACAAATTTTATTGTGTCAGAAACTACCCCGAAAGCAGATTTAAATACAGCTTCGAGAAGAGCCTCTTTAAGGAGATCACATCATTTGCCGGCTGGAATCTGTTCGGCAGTATCTCATGGGTACTTCGTGATCAGGGAGTAAACATATTGCTCAATATATTCTTCGGCCCTGTCGTCAACGCGGCAAGGGGCATATCCGCGCAGGCATCCGGCGCCATAATGGGATTCATATCCAATTTCCAGGTAGCGATCAATCCTCAGATCACCAAAAGTTACGCCTGCAAAGAGATAGAAAACATGGAGAAGCTTACATTCAAAGCCTTAAAATACTCATATTTTTTACTTCTTGTCATTTCCCTTCCGGTCATGCTAAATATAAACTATATACTCAGACTATGGCTTGGTGAATATCCAGCGCATTCCGATATCTTTATCATATTAATATTAGCGGATGCCCTTGCAGGCAATATATTCGGCACCCCGCTTATGACAAGCATAAGCGCCACCGGCAAGATTCGCCGCTATCAGGTAGCCGTGAGCACTATAATACTGCTCGTTGTGCCCGTATCGTATATATGCTACAAACTTGACTATCCCGTTTACTCGGCATATATCGTATTTATCATATTCAACCTGTTTTCAGGCATTCTAAGGTTCTACTACGCTCACACGCTTGTTGGCTTTTCGTACGGACGTTTCATAAAAACTACAATATATCCGATAATTAAAGTATCCGCTTTCGCTGTCATAACAGCTTATATAATAAAACGATTAAACATTGACGATACATTGTTTAGAGTATCCGTCAGCATCATATCAACAATACTCATCACACTTATCAACATAGCCGTAACAGGACTTGATAAAGAAGAGCGCGGATGGATTTACAATAGTATCAAAACACGAATATCACATTACTATGCAAAGTCAAATATGTAATCCGGATCATTGCACCGGCTGCATGGCCTGTTTAAATATCTGTAATAGTAATTCAATAAAGATAAAAACAGGAGTAACGGGACATCTCTACCCGTACATCGACACATCCGTATGCACAGACTGCGGACTATGTCATAAAATATGTCCGGAGAATACCCCGCTATCACTTTCCGCCGGCTCATACGCCTATGCCGGATGGCATAAAGACCCCGACAACTACAAGACATCGGCATCGGGAGGAGCAGCGGCGGCTCTGTCCGAACTAATAATCTCGCGTGGCGGAGCAGTATATGGATGCGTCGAAGAAAAAGGCAAAATCAAACATATCCGAATCTCCGACAGTAAAGAGCTGCATAGATTCAAAGGGTCTAAATATGTGCAAAGTGAGATAAAAGAGATATACAAACCACTCCTCAAAGATCTCAGAGAGGGCAGACAGGTACTTTTCACCGGCACACCTTGTCAGGCAGCGGGTCTTCGCTCATATCTCAGAAAAGACTACGCCAATCTGTATATAGCCGACCTTATATGCCACGGCGTGCCATCTCAGAAAGATCTTAATGATCATATACAACAAAAGTGTGGAACCACAGACGTTGACAGTATAAAATTCAGAGAAGGCAACACATTCTGCCTATCCGTAAAAAAAGGGGAACAAACACTATACCGCTCATTACTATGGGAGGAGAGATACTCTGACAGCTTTTTCAACGCGTTTATCGACGGCTACAACTATCGCGAAAGCTGCTACCATTGTCGCTACGCTTGTCCTGACAGGGTATCGGATATTACCATAGGGGATTTCTGGGGACTTGGAGACGACATAAAAGCCGACAATAAAAACGGATGTTCGTGCATTATCCCGGTCACAGAGAAAGGCAAAGAGCTATTAGAAAATATAGAAGATAGGTTTATTCTTCACCGTCGCGACATAGAAGAAGCGATAAAAGGCAACGATCAGCTGCGCGCGCCAATGGTTATGAACAGAAGAATAAAAATATTCAGAGCAATATATCCTATATTAGGACAAAGCCTCAGTTATAAACTTCTCAATGCCGACAGAATAATAAAACTAAGAACAAAAAAATCAATAAAGAGATTATGAAAATAGGTATAATCACATTCCATTCATCATTCAATTACGGCAGTATGCTGCAAACATACGCTACACGCACATTGCTTGAAGAATGGGGACATGAGGCCGAAGTTATCAATTTCAGAAGCAAGATTCAGAAACGAAAATACGGTAAGCCTATAAGTCTGTGTTCTCGCTCCCAAATACGAAGTTCGATATACAGAATTCTCTTTCTTCCTGAAAGCATCATACCGCTTACCCGCAAATGGCATCTTTTCAATAAGTTCATGCACGCCAATCTAAACATGGGAAGCGAATACGATGATTCGGATAAACTTAAAGCAGATTCGCCCTCTTACGACAAGATTATACTCGGAAGCGATCAGATATGGAATACCAACGCTTTTGATTTCAATGATGTATATTTTGGCACATTCAGCCCCGACGTACCCAAAATATCACTTGCCGCCTCGATGGGCCCCGAACCCGAGACACAAAACAAAACATATATCCGACAGTTACTGTCGGGAGTGAAACACATATCCGTAAGAGAAGAGCGCACAGCCGGCTTTTTAAGGAATATCTCGCCTGAAAATGAGATAGAGGTAGTCATTGATCCGACGTTCCTTATAGAGAAAGAGCATTACGACAAAATAATCTCGCCCGAACCGCTTATAAAAGGCGACTACATATTTTACTACACCCCGGGAGAAGCGCGTCCGGAGTTTCTTGATTTAGCGATGCAGCTGGGCAAACTATATGGCATGCCGGTAATATACGAAGATATATACCGCAGAAGCGTAAGCCGGAAATATGAGGGGCTAAAACGTCATACAGCCACAGGTCCGTCAGAATTTTTGAATCTTCTGAAAAACGCGCGCTTCGTGTGCGGCGCGTCATTTCACCTCATAGCGTTCTCGGTCATATACCAAAAAGAGTTCTACGGTTTCAACGGCGATATAGACAGCCGAATGAACAATATACTCAATAAACTCGGACTCACGGAGCGTATAGTATCGGTCGCGTCGCCACAATATGAGCAAACGCCGATAAATTACGAGCCGGTCAACGAGCGGCTTGCTACACTGCGCGGGGAGACGTTTAATTTTCTAAAAAGATCAATTGAAAGCGATGAGAAATAGCACATATAATCCGTTGGTATCTATAGCCATACCGGCATATAAAGTAAACTATTTATCACAGGCTATACAATCGGCGTTAGACCAGACCTATACCAATATAGAGGTAATAATAGTAAACGATAAATCTCCGTATGATATAGCTTCAGTAGTAAACAGCTTCAGGGACGAACGGGTCAGATATTATGAAAATGAAAATAACGTAGGTAAAGATTGTCCGGTAGAGAACTGGAATATATGCCTGTCTCACGCCAATGGGGAATACTTCACCTTATTATGCGACGATGACATATATGACAAAGAGTTTATAGAGACGCTGATAGAGCTCTCCGAAGAGCATCCAGACTGTTCGGTATTCAGAGCAAGATGCCGCGATATCGACAAAAACAACCGGGTTATAGATTACTACCCCACGTCTCCACCACATGAGAGCTGCATAGATTATATATGGCATCATGTGCGCGACTACCGTCGTCAGACCGTATCTGAGTTTATGCTTAAAACAGATACAGTAAAAAAGCTCGGAGGATACACGCCCCTGCCAAAAGCATGGTATTCGGACAATATATCCATATTCAGGTTTGCAAAAGACTATGGCATAATATCCACGCCCCGTATACTCATGTCATTCAGAATGAGCGGCGAGAACATCTCAACGCACGACAATAAAAATGTATCTGAGAAGCTAAACGCCACGCATTTATTCTCACAGGCATTAATAAAGATCATTGATGAGATAGGAGACGCCGACAGTAGTCAGATAATAAAAGAAGCACTTATCGCAAGAAACTATAACAGCAGCCTGTCACTTCTTATAGCCGCTACCTACCGTGATTTTTACAATATATTCAGAAAGCGCGACAGCGGCA
This sequence comes from uncultured Bacteroidales bacterium, assembly GCA_947074165.1. Lineage (GTDB taxonomy): Bacteria > Bacteroidota > Bacteroidia > Bacteroidales > JAUNSR01 > JAUNSR01. Next base: position 70 of record CAMTOT010000189.1, on the reverse strand, counting down.
TGTATGACATCCCAAACAAATGCTTCCGCACCTCATTAATATTCAAGCTGCTATTTACGTTAATAAGACG
>CAMTOT010000188.1 GCA_947074165.1 uncultured Bacteroidales bacterium | reverse complement strand
AGATAATGAGCGGTGACTGGAGTTCAGACGTGTGCTCTTCCGATCTAAACATCTCGCAAACTATACCTTCTGATCAAATACAAGCTTATGTTGAGATATCAGATAATGATCGAGAGTTTGTGAAACGAGCCACACAAATTGTACTTGACAATCTGGATAATATAGAATTTACAATAAATATACTTTGCCAAAATATGGGCATGAGCCGCACTTTATTCTTCAGCCGACTTAAATCACTTACAGGTAAAGCACCACAGGAGTTTATTAGAGCCATAAGACTACAGAAATCTGTAGAGTTATTAAGGAGCGGAATGAGTGTTAATGAAGTTGCATGTGAAACAGGCTTTATCAACACAAAATATTTTAGTACACTTTTTAAAAAGGAATTCGGTGTACAACCCAGCAAGTTTATATAAAAAACATAGAGGCTGTCTGACAATAAAATGTTTAGACAGCCTTTTTTATGTTATTACTCTTTCATATTATATTCATAGATGGTCAATCGAAAATATCCTAACTAAACCTTTATGTGCAACGGCGGTTGCCGATATCGGCAACGGGCGTTGCCGACTTTGGAATCAACGGATTCCAAAGTCGGAATCAGCGGTTGCACTTTCCGGCAACCGTTGATTCATATATAGTATTGGTTGGGAGATTTTTGAGAAGGTAGCTGATCATCCATTTTTTAGCACAAAAAAAGAGAGGCTGACTAAACTTGTTAGACAGCCTTCTCTTGTTATAGCGAATTTAAAAGTGTATTAGATTGGGTATTTATATTTAAAAATATTATTTATTAGGTGTACCCCATTTAAATGTCTCTGTACAAGTAATATTCAGAGTTTGTTTACCTGTCTGCATTCTAAAATCACCGTTCTCAAGTATCCATTTGCCATCAGCTCCGACAAACGCAAGATCACTTCCTTTTAGCACAATATCCACTCTTTTTGTTTCACCCGGATTTAATTCTATTTTTTTAAATGCGCGTAAGCGTCTGTTCTCCGGAGTCATTGAAGCTACTAAATCTCTACTGAATAACATTACAACCTCTTTTCCTACTCGTGAGCCTGTGTTAGTAATATCCACAGAGAATGTAAGTTTATCATTTGCATTAAATTCTGATTTATCAACTTTAAAGTTATTATATTCAAATGTTGTGTAACTCAATCCGAAACCAAATGGCCATTGTACTGAAACAACTGCGTCATAATCATAAGCACCCTCCATTTTATCAATCTCTTCACTCACTCTGTAATTATAAGTTGTTAGTTCGGCCTGATTGCGCGGATAGGTATATGGCATCCTTGCACTTGGATTGACATCCCCTGAAAGAATATTTGCTAATGCGTCTGCGCCAAAATTACCAGGCAATAAAACATTTATTATACCATCTGCCAAAGGTTCTATATCGCTGATAATGCGAGGTCTTCCTCCGTTAAGAACTAATATGACCGGTTTGCCAGTCTTTGCCAGTGCTTTAATCAGATTGAGTTGATTGACCGAAAGAGATAAATCCGAAAGATTACCCGGAGTCTCACAATAGGAATTTTCACCTATGCATGCTATAATAGCATCAACATTATTTGCAGCTATAACCGCCTTTTCTATTTCAGGCTCATTTTCCTCAAAATATGCACCATCCGGTTTATACGTTACCCCCTGCTCAAGCAAAATATTTTCGTACCCGAATTTGTTACATAAAGCTTCATAAATAGTATTGTAGTCACCTGCGAATTTATCAGTCAGGTGCCCCTGCCAGGTATAGCTCCAACCTCCATTAAGGCATCTCATCGCATTTGCGTTAGGTCCGGTCAAAAGGTATTTCTTATTCTTATCCAAAGGAAGTACCTGATTATTGTTTTTAAGCAGAACCTGAGATTCTTCAGCCGCTTTTAGAGCCAGATTTGCATGTTCGTCACATCCAAATAGCGGATAGTCTTTATAGCCGGTATTCGGATAATCAAATAATTGCAGACGATATTTTAATCGTAATACTCTTCGCACGGCATCATTTATACGGTCTATTGAGACTTTTCCTTCCTGTACAAGCTCTTTGAGTAAGGTGCAAAAGTTTAAGTCATAAGGCTCCATAGCCATGTCTATTCCCGCATTAATCGCTATTTTAATAGCGTCCTTTTTATCTGCGGCTATATGCTCACGGGTATATAAATTATCAATATCTGCCCAATCGGTAATAAGCATACCGTCCCAGCGAAGATCTTCCTTAAGCCATTTGGTAAGAAGTTCATAGTTAGCGTGAACAGGCACACCATTTATAGACGCGCTATTTACCATTATAGTCAAAGCTCCGGCTTCTACACATTTTTTAAAAGGAGCAAAATGTTTTTCTCGTAAGTCAGATACAGAAATATACGCAGGAGTCCGGTCTTTCCCTGTTCTTGGCATGCTATATCCCATATAGTGCTTCATTGAAGAGGCTATACGATCTAAAGGAATATTATTTGGATCATCACCCTGAAACCCACGCACCGCGGCAGCCCCCATCTCTGAATTAACTAAACAATCTTCTCCATAGTTTTCCCACACTCTTGACCAACGCGGGTCACATGCTAAATCAACTGTTGGCGAATAAGTCCAGGGGCAGTTACCTGCTCTTGTCTCATATGCAGTTACTTCCGCTGATTTTAACATCAGATCTGTATTGAAGGAAGCTCCCATATTTATATTCTGAGGAAACAATGTACCTCCAAGTGTATATGTAGTTCCATGATTCTGGTCTAAACCATAAATACAAGGTATACCCAGCTCCTTCATAGAAACAGTCTGAATACATTCGATAATCTCGTTCCATCGCTCTTTACTTAAAGCTACCGGCCCCGGGGCATTTAAGAATGATCCAACTTTATAGACACCGATTGCTTCATAAACTTTTTTATCATCCAGCACAAAATGACCGTCTTTCATCTCTCCCAATACATCAATCGCGAGTTCGGTCATTTGTCCAATCTTTTCCTCAAGCGTCATTTTGGAAAGCGTCTTCTCAATCTTCCTCTCTATGCTCTTATCTTTCACTATTGCGTTATCCGCCCCATGCATATAACTAATAGTCAACGAAGCCATAGTAACACAAAAAACAACATTCTTAATTCTCATATAAAAATTTTATTATTTCAATTATTTCTTTTACAATACAGTTATTTTATCAATATAATATCCGTGTCCTACGCAAAGGAATCCATCTTCATTGTTTATCTGATCAAGAACCTCACGTGTAAGTAGAACTTCTATCACCTCATCTTTAGCCAGATCTATTACCGATGTTCCTGACAGATCGTTCCACCAACCGCTCGTAGTCCTTATCTGGTGATATGTAGCATCTGGTGCGATAGAACAATAGATATAAAGTGTAGCGCCGGCTTTTAATGAAGCAAAAGAGTCTTTATCTATCAGATTAAATGTTTTATTAGGGTTACCATCTTCATAATCCCATGAAACATAATGATGACCGGACCAAAGTATCGCTTCGGCTGATACCACTACATTTTGCTCTACCTTACTTATTTTGTTAGAATAAAACTGAACTTGTTGTCCATCATCAGTAATTCCGGTTAATATATACTCTCCTACTTCCACACCGGGACAAACAAAACCAATCACATGCTCCGACTGATGAGTGAAAGATGATATATTATGCCCGGCGAATGACATAGTTGCAATTTTATCAAGACCAATACCATTCATAATCCATTCTTTATCAGGATTCGCACGCTCAGAACCGGAATAAATAACAGGTGAACTGAAAACATTTACTAAATCACCTCCATACTCTAAGCCGCCGTTATCAACTAAAATAATTCTATAGATACCTGCTGTCAACGCGGATGGCACAGTATATTCGATAGATCCATCGTCTTCATTATAGACTATTTCTGTTATTGTATAATCACCTATAACCAGACTCTTTACAAGTCCCAGGTTATTGCCATATAGTTTTGCCTTACTACCAGGAACTGTTATTCTTTCAAACTCCATCTCTGTCGCAACAGGATCCGACTCTAAGGCATTTACTATAATAATACCTTCACGACTTGTCGATTTTCCGGCTTCAGTACTTACCACTACTTTCAGATGATAACTTCCCGCTTTAAGGTTTTTATCAATAGATGTACCGGTATGTACTTCCTCATTGTCTACTAACCATGAAACATTGCAATATTCGGCTGGAGTAACTACAAGATTCATAATAAAATTCGCATCTCGTTTTATGGTCGTTATAACCGCTAGTTCGCCGTCTACTCTATCTATAAATATAGGATCTAAAATACGAGGGTTATCATCAGGAGAGGCAGTTGAAAACGGCTCTTCATTATTACAGGAAGTAAATCCAAAACCGGTAGTTAGTATTGCTATCAGAATTATATATATATATTTCATAAAAGTTCATATTATAATGTTATGACATAAATTATTTATCCCACCAAACCGGAGTGTGCCAGCTATTTTCGCCTCCCATACGGTCAAGAGCCTTCTGATAGTTTTCCTTGTTATAAGAAGACTCTAAAACCGGATAACACAATCTTAATGGAATATTTACACCACCTGTCAAAAACTGACCATATCCATATTCTTCAGGAGATTTAAGTCTGGGGTAGCCAGAACGACGCAGATTGGACCAACACTCTATAGGATTAGTAAAATGAAGTATCCATGCTTGTGTGTTTATTGATTCCTTCTTCTGCTCATTGGTATAACCAAAATTGTTTGTGGCTATATATTTTTCAAACTCTTCTTCAGAAACAGGTTCACAACTGTAGCTATCTGTAAGAAAATCCATAGCATCGCGTATAGCTGCTTTATATAAGGTGTAAATATCGCCTTCTACATTCCATCCTTTTAGTTTTGCTTCAGATAATAAAAATTTCACCTCAGCAGATGTAATAATAACTCCGGGATTATTACCCTTGAGAAAATTACTTGACAATTTTGGTTCTGTCTCCCTATCTACACTATAGTTTATTGATGGGTTATTCGCTTGCATTGCTTTGAGTATATCACTATCATATCCTGTTGGCCAGGGCTCCCATGAAAATGCACCAGGGTCACGTGGCTGGAATGTGATATTTTTATCAATCATCTCATCTGTCAGGTCAACTCTATTATCTGAGCTTGTAGGACTCATTAGTCCGTCATAATAGAATCTGGCGATGCGGAATGTACGCGGATCACCTTTTTTATTTAATTCATTAAAAAATGTAGAGCAGATATAACTAGGATTATTTGCCGGATCATTACCAAAAAGCAGCTGAGACAAAGAGTTTCCTCTATAATCAGTATTAGACTCTTGTCCGAAACTAAATGCTTTGTCAATATATGCAATTAGTGCATTATCACTGATATTATTGATAATAGATCCTCCTTCCGTTAAGACATCCTCAAATTCCTGCTGAGCTTTTTGCGGTGCCACCTCAGATATGCGCATAGCGAATCGCAACCTTAAAGAGTTTGCAAATTTTATCCATTGAGCAATATTTCCTTTAAAAATAACGTCACCGGTTATCCTGTCTTTGCTTTCATCCATGCGAGTCACCGCAGATTTAAGCTCGTCAAAGAAACTAAAGTAAATGCTCTCTTGTGTATCATATTTAGGCGTTGAAATCCCATCTATATAGCCTCGTCCTGCTTCACTATAAGGAATATCTCCGTAGATATCAGTAAGTATCGACATAAGGTAGACTTTGTAGATAGTAACAGCAGCATTGATATTCACTTTTTCCTCTACGTTAGCTGTACGATGTTCGGCATCTACAAGGTTTTTAATTGCTATGGGATAAAATGATGTCCAGATATGACTCATTTCATTATTATCAAGAGTATGACGACCTCCATAATTTGTAGTATTCCAACACCCCATCAACTGCTGCGTAAAAGCGTACATATAAGATCTATAAGTCTGAACCATACTCAGATCTCCATAAGTCTGCAATATAGCTGTTGTAAGTTGAGCATTGGGGTCAATTGTTTCTGCTTTTGACGGATCCGTATTCAATGATTCCATATAAGATCGGAAGAGCACACGTCTGAACTCCAGTCACCGCTCATTATCTC
>CAMTOT010000187.1 GCA_947074165.1 uncultured Bacteroidales bacterium | reverse complement strand
ATCTACACCAGGACGTACACTCTTTCCCTACACGACGCTCTTCCGATCTCCGGCACTTATAAATATATATTCAAGTGCCGATGATGAGCTATGTATAAATGTAGGAAAATTTTTCTTCATACCTATGGGTGAACAACCTCCGCGAATATACCCTGTAAGAGGGAGAAGCTCCTTCATCGCAATCATTTCAACTTTTTTATTACCGGATACCTTAGCGGCTTTCTTAAGATCTATCTCTTTATCTCCCGGTATGATACAAACGAACAATCCATTTTTGTCACCTCTCAATACAAGTGTTTTAAACACAAGTTCAATATCCTCACTTAACTGCTCTGCAACATGAGTGGCCGCAAGGTTACTTTCATCTACCTCGTATGGTATCAACTCATATTCTATTTTATTCTTATCTAATATGCGGACCGCATTTGTTTTATTAATTTTCATATTATCTCTAACAGATTATTTAAAACAAAATTAATGTTTTTTTGTTTTATGAGAATAATATGATTTATCAACTTTAAATATAAATGCATCTGGAGAGATGATACACATTAAAGACAAGGTAATTAAAAATATCAGGCTTATAATAAATGGAAGAGTTTCATTCTCTTTACCTGTCATAGCTTCAAAAAGCTTCATTACTATCGGCGCTAATAATACAGATACATATTTCATACTTAGCACAAACGACAAATGCTCTGTCATCACTCTGTCTTCCTCAGATATATGAGTAGCTTTATCGTATACAAGAGGTTGTAATATACCAAAACTACCTCCTATCAGCATAGCACTAAGTATTATTGTGACAGAATTAAAAAACAATATTGTCATTAATATACCTATAAGCATTATATAAAGACTTAATCTTATAGTTTTATCTTTAAGAACATTTACAATACGAGTAATAAACAGTCCAGGAATTGATACAGAGGCAAAGAATAATGTTATGACAAGTGCAATTATACTATCATCCATACCTTCAATAAACATCTTGTTTGGCAAATAAAAAGTGAGTATCACTGTTGTATACGTCAAGGCAAAGAATAAAAACATCAGACCTGTAAGTTTTCTTTTCCAGGCTCCTTGCACTATTTCCGGATATAAGGCAGGGTTCTTCTTATGAGCTACCTTATGAGCCGTTATTACAGATACTTTACTTACCAATTCATTCCCTTCAATATATTTCTTTGTGAAAAAATGCGACATTATTATAGGTATCACTGGCATAAGATATATAAGAAATGACAAGCGCCAATTAATATCCATAAGCTCATTTATAGCAAATGTTGAGATAATAAGTATCATATTCCCTACCGACGACTTTACACCCAGCTCCTTCATCCTGTATTTCCCCTCAAAATATTGAGCAACCATACCTGCGGAAAGAGGAACTACGATACCTGCTCCCATATAAATAAAGCAACTTAACACTATTATACCAATGACCGTATCTACAAAATAATAAGCAATGCCACTCATTAAAAATACTATTAGCCCTATCAATACAAGTAGAGCTTTATCCTTATTGACAGATAGCCTGCCCGATATAAGTACAAACGGTATTATAATTAAGTTTGGCAATAATTTCACCAATAGCAAATGAGTCTCACTTGCCGTTGGGAATATATTATGTAACTCTCTGAAAAGTGCGTAAATAGGCAATCCTGGCAGATTCACGACAAGAGAAATCGACCACAATGCCAATAATGATATATATGGTATCCTATTTACCCCTGTAAATTCATATTTCATAATCCTCGACTCTCTTTTCTTCTGTTTTTACAGGTTATTTTTCACACCTAAACTTATTAAATAACATATTTTCCTGTCGTTTAGTTTGAGGTCATATTCCCATTTTGTATTTTTATCGGCAAATTATTTTATTTATGGAAAAAGTTGAAAGTTTTGAGCTCGACCACACTTTGGTTAAAGCTCCTTATATAAGAAAATGCTGTGTACAACAGGGTGAGAAAGGTGATTTTATCACAAAGTATGACGTAAGATTCCTGCAACCAAATGTTGAATCGTTTGGTACTGCAGCAATGCACGGGCTAGAGCATCTTCTTGCTCATGAGCTTAGAAATAATATAAATGGAGTGATTGATCTGTCTCCTATGGGATGCCGTACTGGTTTTTACGTTACAATATGGGGTGATGTAGAGCCGGCTATTGTTAAGGAAGCTATTGAAAAATCGTTGAAAGCTATTCTTGATGCGACTGAGATACCTGCCGCTAACGCGATACAATGTGGCAACTATAAAGATCTTTCTCTATTCGGAGCAAAAGAATACGTTAAGGATGCTCTCGAAAAAGGGTTTTCGCTTAACATTTATGGTTGATTTCTATTGTTTTAGATATAAAAAAGCTCCCGGATTTCTCCGGGAGCTTTTTTTATTTTCACGAGATTAGTAATTTATGACATATCAATTTTAAAACTCAACTTATAAAATTAAAGTTCTATACCTATCTATGCTTACACAATCCCCAATTTTCATAAAACGATATTATTTTATTATTAGTTAGCCTTTGTGTTACCATTAAGTACCGCTGTAGCTTTATCCATGCTAATTTTATAGTTAGAATTATTCGTCGCCTTATAAAGCTGATTCCAAAGATCAATCGATACTTTTATATTTTGTGTAGATTTCTCCTTTTCATTTTTATTAAGCTGTGCTACTCCCATTTTATAATGGATAGCAGCGATACGACCAAGCACAGGCTCACTTACTTGCTGACCAAATAATTCTTTCAAATCATTAAGGATTGTACCAAAAGTTACTATAGCGTTGTCTGCCGAATTCTGAGAGAAGTAAAAATCCCCCATTCCGATAGTCGAATCAATATAAGCAATCAAATTCTGTTCCTGAGGTGCTTTTTTATAAACTTCTTTCAATATAGAATTCTGTTTTACTATATAAGATTCAGCCTGATCCATACTTTTAAACGTTATAAAGAAGTTTGCAAGATTATGATAGGCACTCGCAAGATCATGCTTAAGTCTTAAATCCTCAGGATATTTATAAGAAAGATTCTTTCTTATATCCATAGATTTAACAAAGTTCACTTGCCCTTTATCTTTATCTTTCAAATCAGAATACATCTTACCAAGTCTGTCGTAAACTACAGTTGGAGCTATTGCAATCTCTACATTATCAGGATTTTTATCAGCCATTCTCTCGCTTATCACAAGAGAGTTTTCATAAGCAGCTTCTGCCTCTTCCTTATAACCATTCAGGTGAGCAAGGTCTCCATAGTCATTATACATTACCATCAGATCTCGCTGAATATTAATATTCTCAGAATCTTTAGATGCTTGCTCGGCTTTGTCTTTTATAACTTCTTTAAGAAGATCTTTTCCTCTGTTAAAGAATTTCAGACATTCCTCTTTCTCATTTACCTGTTGGAATATTCTGCATATTCTTATATACCATGATGCAAGATAAATCTTTCTGTTCTCTTCAGCAGGAGCTTCGTTTACTTTTGCTGTTACTACATCAAATGCTTTATCCAAAATATGAGATGCTGCTTTTGGCTGTCTCAAATCAAGACAAATCAAAGCTATATTAAACAGTCCGTCGCAGTTTGTCCATGTAAATGCAGCTGGCTGAGGATCCATTTTAAACAAATGATCGATTATACCAAGTGATCGGTCAAAGTATTTCTTAACTTCTTCCATCTCTTTAGAACGCAGTTTGACATCAACCATTCTAAGACCTGCCATAGACAAAAGAATTATCTCTTCGATTTTCGCTTCTCCGTTTAGAATACCTGCAAGACGATTTTCTATCTCAATCATCATTTTTTCAGAAAACTCTGGAGCGGCTTTCTGAGATAATGAGATGAATACCTCATTTATAAATCGTCTGTAAAGCTCAAATCTATCAACATTTTCAACATCAAGCATTGCCATTACTGTATCGGCTGTCTCTCCGCCTACTACATAATTAATACCAATAGCATCTGCTGAATTAGCCAACTGCTGTCCCTGAGTTGCCGCGTAAAAATTTGCAGCCTTCTCTACATTACCGGATCTGATAAGGTGAAACAACGGCTCTGTCACATTCAAAGGATCATTTGCAGGAAGTTCTATAAATCTGTGCGCAAGATCAGCGTGAAAACTCTTTCTGTCAGATTCACCTAAAGATGAGAATATTATCTCTTTTAGTTGAAACGACGGAATAAGCAACATATTATTATATGTAACTACTATTGGAACACCAAAGCATGTCGACACTTTACTAAATGCTACATTATCCCAGCTCTCGCCAAGCAACGTTGTAAGATCTTCAATACGAAGCCCGTGTCTTGCTGCTGCAAGATAAGCTAATGTCTCTTTCACAAGATCATCACCAAATACTTCCGCCGCCTTATCAATAAGAGATAAAACAACTTTGGCATTCTCCTCCGAAACTGGTTCCTGAGGATTATTTACTATATTTTTTAGGATTTCAAGTTCCGCTGCGTTTGTTGCAGACATGATTTCCGGATTTACTTCAAATTCCGCTTTTTCAATATTTTGGTCTTTCATACTATATTATTAAAATTGATCTTTATTTTTTCTGAAAAGTAATACAAATTTATACAATACACAAACGCTATTTTATTGCATTTTCTAATATTTCTTTCAAATTATTTATATTAAACACTTTACCGCCTCTGTTTTTGTTAAAACAATAAATGCCGCCCTTTCAGACAGCATTTATTGTTTTAACATAATAGAATTATCATATTATTTTCTCTATTTTAGCAAGATTCTCTGCGATATCCTCATCGGTTAATGCATAGTTTGTAAGATCACCCGACAGATATTGATCATACGCCGCCATATCTATCAGTCCGTGTCCCGACAAATTAAATAATATAACTTTCTTTTCACCTGTTTCCTTACATTTATTGGCTTCTCTTATGGCTGCAGCTATAGCATGAGATGATTCCGGTGCCGGTATAATACCTTCCGATTCTGCAAATATCTTTGCTGCGTCAAATGCCTCAAGCTGATTGATATCCATTGCTTCCATAAGATTATCTTTTAGCAACTGAGATACAATCACGCCTGCTCCGTGATATCTAAGACCTCCGGCGTGGATATTTGCCGGCGAGAAGTTATGGCCTAATGTAAACATTGGTAATAAAGGTGTGTAACCTGCTTCATCTCCAAAATCATACTGAAATACACCTCTCGTAAGTTTAGGACATGATGCCGGCTCAGCCGCAATAAATCTTGTATTTCTTTCTCCCGAAAGATTATGTCGCATAAATGGGAAGGAAATACCACCGAAATTAGATCCTCCGCCGAAACACCCTATTACGATATCAGGATACTCTCCTGCCATTTCCATCTGTTTTTCTGCTTCTTGACCGATTATAGTCTGATGTAGTGTGACATGGTTTAGAACCGAACCCAATGTATATTTACAATTTGGTGTTGATTGTGCCAGCTCTATAGCTTCAGATATTGCAGTACCTAATGATCCTGTATAATTTGGCGTTTCTGTAAGTATTTTCCTTCCGGCCTTTGTCGACATAGACGGAGATGCTATAACCTGTGCACCATAGGTCTGCATGATTGAACGTCTGTAGGGTTTTTGCTCATAGCTAATCTTAACCATATATACAGCCAGATCAAGACCAAACGCTTTTGCCGCATACGATAAAGCCGCACCCCATTGACCCGCACCGGTCTCTGTTGTAATATTTGTTACACCCTCTTTTTTACAGTAATATGCCTGTGCAATGGCCGAGTTTAGTTTATGAGATCCAACCGGACTTACACTCTCATTTTTAAAGTAAATATGCGCAGGTGTCCCCAAAGCTTTCTCAAGTCCGTATGCTCTGACAAGAGGAGTACATCTATAATTTCTGTACATTTCTCTCACTTCCTCCGGTATTTCGATCCATGCGTCAGTTTCATTCATCTCCTGGCGGGATACTTCTTCACAAAATATAGGATATAAGTCTTCTGCTTTCAATGGCTGCTTTGTTCCCGGATGCAATGGTGGCATCGGCTTATTTTTCAAATCAGATCGGAAGAGCACACGTCTGAACTCCAGTCACCGCTCATTATCT
>CAMTOT010000186.1 GCA_947074165.1 uncultured Bacteroidales bacterium | reverse complement strand
ACCGGATATCTTTTTGCCTATTTTTCTGACAACAGTCCTGAAGGTGAACAAATAAGATACGCGATAAGTACAGACGGATATAATTACAAGCCTCTTAATGGTGGCAATCCGGTGGTTTCTTCAGATTCTATCGCCTTGAAAAAAGGGATACGAGATCCACATATCACAAGAAGTGAAGATGGTAAATATTTCTATATGGTACTTACCGATATGAGGTCGAGCGAAGGATGGCAGAGCAACGACGGTATGATATTAATGAAGAGCTCAAATATGATAGACTGGCAACATACCGCCATTGATTTCCCTACAAGATATCCTGATTTGGAAGGATTCGATAAAGATAACCTTCATGCGGTATGGGCTCCTCAAACTATATGGGACGAAAAAGAGCAAAAATATATGGTTTACTACTCTATCGGTAGACATGACTGGGAATATCCGGTAGAAAATGGATCACAACCTTACTTTAAACTGTTTTATTCGTATGCCAACGAAGACTTCACTGATTTGACAGAACCTAAGTTGCTTTTTGATTTCGGATCAGCAGCCATTGACGGTGATATTATTTATGACAAGATTAACGAAGAATATGTATTATTCTTTAAAGATGAAGGACGACCAACAACTAACAATGGATTTAATACGGCCCAAGGAGTAATGAGAGCTACAAGCAAAAGCCTTACCGGACCATACATCACAGAGTATAACCATTTGCACCATGCAAAAGGAACTCCGGTAGAAGGGTCAAGCATATTTAAATTAAATAATTCAGACGAATATATTTTAATGTATGATTGCTATGTAAAAGGCTATTATCAATTCTGCAAAAGTACAGATCTTAAAAACTTCACTTTTGTGCAGAATACGATAACTCATGGTGAATTTACACCGCGCCACGGATCAGTTATATCAATTACTGATGAGGAAATAAAAGCACTTAGCGAAAGATGGGGAATTAGTGAATAAGAAAAGTGTATTTCTAATATAAAACAAACGGTCTCTGTTGCTTAAATAAAGCTTCAGAGACCGTTTTTTACGAATTATAACTTTTCGGACTAACAATCTTTCTTATACCTATAAACTTATACTCTAATAATTCTTATATATTCATCGACTTAGCAATCCCCATCTCAAGACCCCTCAACTCGGCTAATCCTCTTAGACGACCGATACAAGAGTATCCAGGATTTGTTTTTTTCTTTAAATCATCAACCATCTGATGCCCGTGATCAGGACGCATTGGAATAGAGACACCTCGACGTTGCTGTAATTTCAACAATGATTTCATCACAGAATACATATCCACATCTCCCTCAAGATGATTAGCTTCATAGAAGTTACCATCTTCATCTCTTTGAGTACTTCTAAAATGCACAAAATTGATACGATCACCAAATTTATCCATCATACCCGCAAGGTCATTTGCAGAAGATACCCCAAGCGATCCGGTACAAAGACAGAGGCCGTTACTTTCATTCGGTACAGCTTCTATCAATGCCTGAAAATCTTCAGCATTACTCATAATGCGAGGCAATCCAAGGATAGAACAAGGAGGATCATCAGGATGAATAACAAGTTTAACTCCAGATTCATCAGCTACAGGAGCTATTTCTTTTAGAAAATCAATTAGATTATTTCGAAGTCTTTCCGCAGTTATATTACTGTATCTGTCAAGTTCTTTTTGAAATTGCTCTAAAGTAAAACTCTCTTCCGAACCAGGCAATCCGGCTATCATATTTCTGACAAGAAGTTTTTTGTCGTCATCGTTCATTTGCTCAAAACGAACTTTCGCTTTTTCAATCTCTTCAGCTGAATATTCATTTTCAGCGCCAGGTCTTTTTAGCAAAAACAGATCAAACGCTACAAACGCAGCTTTCTCAAATCTCAACGCTTTCGATCCATCAGGCAACTCATAGGCAAGATCCGTACGAGTCCAGTCTAATACGGGCATAAAATTATATGTAACAATATCTACACCGCATTTTCCAAGATTGCGAATGCTTTGCTTATAATTTTCTATATATCTTTTATACTCTCCTGTCTGTGTTTTAATATGTTCGTGCACAGGTACACTCTCTACAACAGACCACTTAAGACCTACAGATTCAAGCTCCTGTTTTCTTTTCATTATCTCCTTAACACTCCATACCTCTCCATTAGGTATATGATGTAGGGCTGTGACAACACCGGTAGCACCCGATTGTTTTATATCCCACAAACTAACAGGGTCATTAGGCCCATACCATCTCCATGTCTGTTCGCAAAGTACCATATAGTTATATTTTAATTTCTTGTAAATTTAAATAGAAAACGCGTCAAAACCACCATCAACAACAGAAAGTGCACCCGTCACAAAGCTCGAAGCGTCACTTATTAGATAATGGATTGTGCCAAGAAGCTCTTCCGGCTCAGCAAAACGTCCTGCCGGAGTATGAGCTATGATTGTTTTTGCCCTGTCTGTATATGAACCGTCTTCATTCGTTAGCAAAGCACGGTTTTGATTTGTAAGCAAAAATCCAGGTACAATGGCATTTACCCGAAGTTCAGGCGAGAACTTAACAGCCAGTTCCGTAGCCATATATTTTGTATAGTTGGCAATAGCGGCTTTAGCAGATCCGTAGCCAACCACTCGTGTAAGCGGACGAAGAGCCGATTCTGAGCAGAAATTTACTATCGCGCCTTTTTTCTTTTCAGCCATAATATCAACAAATACCATAGTTGGCAATACAGTACCGAAAAGATTAAGATCAACTACTTTTTTAAACGCATCAATCTCAAGATCAAGAATCGTTTTATCAGGGCTTATTGTAGCTCCCGGCATATTACCTCCGGCTGCGTTCAACAGTACGTCAATAGTACCAAACTTAGCCACAATATCTTTTTTATTTTGCTCAAGAAGCTCTTTATTTAATACGTCTGTAACAAGAAACAAAGATTCAGAATATTTATTAAGCTCTGATTCAAGCTCTTTTCCAGAAACCTCATCTCTATCAAGAACAACCATTTTAGCACCCTGCTTTGCAAGATAAATAGCAATTGTACGTCCAAGTATCCCACATCCACCAGTAAGAATAACTACTTTATCTTTTATATCAAATAAGTTCATAATATATCAAATTTACAGATTAATTATTTTTTTACACTTTCAAGAAAATCAATCTCCACTATACGAAGAAAGCTTCGACCTTTGTCGGCCACACGGTCAAGATCATTAGCTACGTTATCGGCAACTTCGATTAGCTGACCGAAGGCATCTTTCACAGAAGCGCTACCTTTAAGACGTATAGTTATATTATCCGTACTCACAGGATTCTCAATATTAAGATGTACATATCCTAAACTTTTATCTGTATTGCCGCTCCATATTAGTTTCTCACCGGCAAAAACTTCAAGTGGATAGCTGGCAAGTCTCCAACCTGTCATTTTAAGACATATATCATCTACCAAAGCTTCTCTTTCAAGGTTGAACGTAATCCATGCCGTATTAAGTTTACCATCGTTTGCCCACACACTAAGTTCATTGTCATCATAACAGTTTTCGGCATCCTGCTTATTAACTGCCGTTTCTACACTTTTCACGTCTACTGTTAGCTTAGAATCGACATAAGACGGAGTAGTCGGTGTAGCCCCCTTATCCAGCTTTGATTTTAGGGTATATTGAGGTAGATACTCGCTAAGCCCGTTTTTGTTTTTTACAGCGTTTGTTCTTAGCTCAACTTTAGCTGTCGGTAGTCCGTCTGCTTTAGCTGTTACAACTATTTTTCCCGGATTTTTACCACTTCTAATAAAGGCTCTGTTTATACCACACTCTACAGGCAGAAATTTACTCAATATATAATTGTCTTCGCCCTGGGCTATACCTCCTCGCCATTCCGCATCACCATTAACCGAGAAATTAACCTGACGATTGTCAAGCGGACATCTTCTACCCTCTTTATCAACCACTTCAAACTGAACAATGGCAAGATCGGCTCCATCAGCTTTAAAGCCTTCAGGATTTTCTATAACGGTAAGTTTAATGGAAGCTGGTTCTCCAACTGTAGAAAGTGCGTATTTACTGATCACCTTTCCGCCTTTATCGTAGCTGACTGCTTCCAGTTTACCTGGTTTATAATTTACTTTATCAAAAGTGAAAAGGAAATTATAATCACGTTTACCCTTTCCTAGTGAGCTGCCATTTAAGAACAACTCTACTGACTCACCGTTTGAAACTACATAAACAGGTTTACAAATCTCTTTATCATAATTCCAGTGACCAACTATATAGGTTTGATATTTATCTGTGTCAACCCATCCGTTCCACATCACCTGATGAGCAAAATAACCGTCTTTCTCTATACGCATCGGATCCGTAACACCGCTTCGACGGTAGTTCTCGGCTCCACGAAAATGCGTATTTGAATCAGAAAATATAATCTTAGCACCACCTGAACTAACACGCTTGCCCATGCCTGGGCGCTCACGCCAATAGTCATACCATCTTTTTACAAGCTCTACTACAAAATTGTCCTGATTATGGTTATAATCTGTAGCAGGTTTGCCTTTATGAAGCGGACCGTCTCCTTCTTTATGAAACGGAAAACTATACTCATCCCAGTATTTTCTTAATCCCTCATTGCGACAATACTCCGTAGCCCACATTGGGTGATGTTTACTTTTATTTATATAAAGCATTTCTCCACCCCATTCTGCCTCACGTATATCAAGCATCTCACGTGAACCGATGGCACGACCTCCATTTGGATCATATTTATCTCGTATAGCTTTCATCTCGACCATGTGCTCACGGCTTATTGATTCGTTACCACACTCATAAAATAGTATGCTCGGATTGTTACGATTATAAATAATTGCGTCACGCATAGTCTCAGTACGGTGTTCCCACTGACGACCTTCTCTATCCTTTTCTGCATCTCCGGCTGGCATAGCGTGTATAAGTCCCACTCTGTCACAAGACTCTACATCCTGTTTCCACGGAGTCGTGTGCATCCATCTCACAAGATTCGCATTATTATCTACTATTAGACTGTTAGAAAAATCACTCACCCAGGCAGGTACAGACATACCTACAGCAGGCCATTCATTACTTGTGCGCTGTGCGTATCCCTTCATCTGTATCACACGGTCATTAAGCCATATCTTACCTTCGCCAAAATTTGTTTTTCTAAAACCGGTGCGTGTGATCACCTCATCTGAGATATCCCCTTTGTCATCTGAAAGAATAGTTTTGACATTGTATAAATATCCGTAACCCCAACTCCAGAACTCCAGATTCTCTACAATAGAAGAGGCCTTCACCATTCTCTTCTCTCCCGGCTTAATAGTTACCGGAGTCCCTGAAAACACTTTCACCAATTTATCGTCAGCATCAGTAATTTCTACTTTATATGTCAGTTTTCGAGTGTCCTTACCGTCATTTTTGATTTCTGACTCAGCGTTAATAACTGCTTTCTTATCGCTTATATTAAAATCAGAAGCATAAATATAAACACCTGTAGTTTCAAGGTTACTAAATAAAGGCAGTGTCTGATATACCTCGTCTGTCACATGCAGAAACACATTCTTCGGGATACCGCCATAGTTGGCATTGAAATTGCGGTCATTCCACTGAAATTTTGAATTAGTCGATTTTTCTCTGTAAAACCAGTCGTTGTCGGTCCTCACGGCTATAACATTATCTCCTTTTTTAATATATGGAGTCAAATCAAAACCACAAGCCATTACGCCGTTTTCATGAATGCCCAGATAATGACCATTTATGTAAAATTCACCTGCCTGACGCACACCTTCAAACTCCACAAAGACCTTCTTGTCTTTTATATTGTCTAGTTTAAAATGCTTACGGTACCAGACAACAGTATCAGTAAGTTGATTTATCGCTACTTTAAAAGCTTCATCCTCATTAAACGCAGCAGGAAGAGTGACATTTTTCCACCTCTTATCATTAAAAGAACTATTCTTAGCATCTGCATTATCTCCTATGCTCAATAACCAGTCACTATTAAAATTGTACTTCTTTCTTAGATCGGAAGAGCGTCGTGTAGGGAAAGAGTGTACGTCCTGGTGTA
>CAMTOT010000185.1 GCA_947074165.1 uncultured Bacteroidales bacterium | reverse complement strand
ATTTGGAAACCTCAAAGTAATCAGGCTGAGGAAAGGCTGAGAGCGCAAATGAATAGTTTGTGGAAGGAGCGTTATTAATTAAAAACAAAAAAGTGTAGAAATGTATTAAATTAATTAATATTTGTTTTAAATTTGTGGCACTTTTGAATAAAGTGCAGAAATAATGTGCGAAAAACTTATAAAACATAATATACAACATAATTCTTATAAGATGAAAAAACATAATTTTTACGCAGGACCATCAATCCTAAGTCAATATACTATTGACAAGACAGCAGAAGCAGTAAAGAATTTTGCGGGTACAGGGTTGTCTTTACTTGAGGTTTCACATAGAAGTAAAGAGTTTGTTGCGGTGATGGACGAGGCCATCGCATTGGTTAAGGAGCTTCTTGAGGTTCCTGAAGGATATGAAGTTGTGTTCTTAGGGGGTGGAGCAAGTTTGCAGTTCTGTATGGCGCCATATAATTTTCTTGAAAAGAAAGCTGCGTTTACAGAGACCGGTACTTGGGCAAAGAATGCAATCAAAGAAGCTAAAAATTTTGGGGAAGCGGTTGTTGTAGGATCATCTGCAGATAAGAATTTCTCGTATATACCTAAAGGATATACAATACCGTCTGATTGTGAGTATTTCCACTATACTTCAAATAATACAATATATGGTACTCAGGTGTACAATACACCACAGGTGAATATACCTTTGATTTGTGATATGTCGTCGGACTTTATGTCACATCCTGTAGATGTTTCAAAATATGATTTGATTTATGCCGGTGCTCAGAAAAATCTCGGACCTGCAGGTGTAACTGTTTGTATCGTGAAAAAATCAGCATTGGGTAATGTTACAAGAAAGATTCCTACTATGCTTGATTATAATACGCATATATCTAAGGAGTCAATGTTTAATACTCCTCCTGTTTTGCCAATATTCTCTTGTCTACAGACTTTGAAATGGTATAAAGAGCAGGGCGGTTTGAAAGTTCTGGCTGAAAAAAACAAAGCTAAGGCAGATTTGCTTTATAATGAGATAGACAGAAATAAGATATTTGTGGGTACGGCTGCTAAAGAAGACCGTTCGCAGATGAATGTATGTTTTGTTATGAATGAAGAGTATAAAAATCTTGAGGATGAATTTGCGAAATTTGCAGCATCTAAAGGCATGATAGGTATCAAAGGACACCGTTCAGTTGGTGGATTTAGAGCTTCTATTTATAATGCGATGCCAATTGATAGTGTGCAGGCTCTTGTTGATGCGATGAAAGAGTTTGAGCAGATGTATTAAGTATTCTTTTTAAAACCAAGGTAGATATGAAAGTACTAATTGCGACAGAAAAACCATTCGCTCCTACAGCGGTGGCTAAAATGAAAGAAATACTTGAAGAGGCCGGTATTAGCCCGGTGCTTCTTGAAAAATATCAGGATAAAGGGGACCTTATTGAGGCTGTAAAAGGTGTTGAAGGTATAATTATCAGAAGCGATATAATTGATAAAGATGTTATGTCTGCCGATCCGGAGCTGAAACTTGTAGTAAGAGCAGGTGCAGGATATGATAATATTGATTTGCAGGCGGCGTCGGAAAGAGGTGTTGTCGCTATGAATACTCCGGGACAAAATGCAAACGCGGTTGCTGAACTTGTTTTTGGAATGCTGGTTTTGATGGCAAGAAATAACTATAACGGATCTGCCGGAACTGAACTTAAGGATAAAACACTCGGTTTGCATGCCTATGGTAACGTAAGTCGCAATGTGGCAAGAATCGCAAAAGGTTTCGGAATGAAGGTTTATGCTTATGATCCATTTCTTACAGCAGAGCAGATTGAGGCAGAAGGAGTGATACCTGTAGAAAAAATCGAAGATCTTTATAAGCAGTCGCAATATGTGTCATTGCACATACCTGCTACTCCTCAGACAATAAAGTCGATAAATTACGAACTTCTTTCATTAATGCCTAAAGGTGCCACTTTGATTAATACAGCAAGAAAAGAGGTTGTAGATGAGCAGGGGCTTATGAAACTGATGGAGGAACGTCCTGATTTTTCTTATGTATCTGATGTTAGAGCATCAAATGTAGAAGAGTTTGAGCAAAAGTTTCCGGAAAGGGTATTCTTTACTCCAAAGAAAATGGGAGCTCAGACAAAAGAAGCTAATATTAACGCCGGACTTGCAGCTGCTAATCAATGCGTTAATTTTCTTAAAAACGGTATTGATAAGTTTCGAGTAAACTAAAATCTTTATATATAATATTTAAGGACTATTCTTTTATCGGTGGTGATATAAGAATAGTCCTTTTTAATTTAAATTCTGTTAAATTGCATGGCTGTTTTTTTCTTTTTTGCTTTGTGTGAGCTGTATTCTTTTATATATTTGTAAATAAAGATAAAAATTTGAAGTGCTTTCTGTGCCTTAATGGAATATTAGATATTTATATGTATGAGAAATAATTATGAAGCTGTATCAAAAGAGTTAAATGAATTGGTCGATTCATTATCAAGAAGTGAGATATACAAGTGGACATGGAATGTAAAGGAGGGGTTTATAAAGATGAGATTTCCTACTTTGCATAACGAAGGACATGGTACATCGGATACTGTTACTCTTGATAAGTTTCTGGATATTATTTATGCCGATGATTTAACAAAAATTCATAATTTTAGCAGAGAAGACAGTAAAGATAAAAGTTATGTGTCTGTTTTGTTGCGTCTAAAGCAAATTGACGGCGAATACAAGTGGTATGAGCTTAGAGGTAAAGTTGTGGTACGTGACAGATTAGTTGTTGAAATAATTGAAGGTGTAGCGATAGATTGTAATGATACAATAGAGGTTAACAGGACTTTACTTGAATCAAAACAGGCTGAGCTAGAGTCTGAAAAAGTAAAAACCTCATTTCTGACAGGAGTTACACATGAACTCCGTACTCCTCTTCAGTCTGTAGTCGGGTTTTCTGAAATTCTTACAACGATAGATGATGTTGAAGAGAAACAGAAATGTTTTGATGTAATAAGAAAAAATAATGATCTTCTTGTAGAACTGCTGGGTACTGTAGCAGAGTCGGATACGGAGCCTACCGTAGACATACTTAACGAGGTAAATTTCTGTATATGGGAATATATGGTTGAGCTTCAGCAGGTATATGCTATGAAGATACAAGGTCCGGTAAGACTTGTGTTTACAAATAAATATGATGATACTCATGTGTTTGTAGATAAAGATAAGCTTGGAAGAATATTTGATACATTACTTACAAACTCTATCAATAATACAATGTCCGGCTATATTAGTTATGGCTATGAGATTAAAAATAAACGTTTGAGTATCATTATAAATGATACAGGTGCAGGTTTCTCGAAAGATGCCATAAATAATATGTTTAATCTTTCAGGGGGTATAGAAGAGGATGGATATGATAGCTATACTCTTTCTCTTTCGATTTGCCGTTCGTTAATCAGAAAAATGAATGGGGAAATAACTGTAAATTCCACTCCTGGCGCCGGATCGAGTTTTGTTATTGAGCTGCCTCTTAAAAAAGGAGAGTCGGCTATATCGCCAGAAGAAAAAGAGATTCAGGCTATGGAGGCGATGGATAAGTATATTGTGGTTGATGCTAATCTGCCTACGATTCTGATCGCGGAGGATGTGATGTACAGTTATATGATGATGAAAACGGTATTAGAGGACAGATTTAATGTCATACACGCCGCAGATGGTCTGGAAGCCATTGATATGTATAAAACATATAAGCCTGTATTTATATTTATGGATATAAAGATGCCTCAGATGGATGGTCTGGAGGCAACGCGTCAGATACGACAATTATCAGCAGATGTTCCAATAATTATACTTACGGCATATGCTGTAAGATCATTAAAGAAAGAGGCTTCTGATGCCGGCTGTACAGATATCCTGACAAAACCGACAACGTCAAAACAGATAAATGCTACGATAAAGAAATATTTAAAATAAATAATCAGAGTCTGACTCTTGATATCCAAAAAACACATACTGATATGGCAAAAATAAAACCATTTAAAGGAGTTTGTCCTCCTGCTCAAATAGCGCCAACATTGTCAAGTCGACCTTATGATGTATTATCGTCGGAAGAGGCACGTGATGAAGCTAAAGGTATTGAGCATTCTCTTTATCATATAATTAAACCGGAGATTGATTTTCCCCAAGGTACTGATGAGCATGACTCTAAAGTTTATGAAAAGGCATCAGAGAATTTCAAAAAGTTCCAGAAAGAAGGTTGGTTGAAAGAGGATAAAAAGGAGAATTATTATGTCTATGCTCAGACTATGGATGGACGTACTCAGTATGGTTTGGTTGTAGCCGCTTCTGTTTCAGATTATCTTGATGGTGTGATTAAGAAACATGAGTTGACCCGTTGTGATAAAGAAGAGGATAGAATGAAGCATGTAAGGGTCAATGATGCTAATATTGAGCCTGTGTTTTTCGCTTATCCGGACAATGCAGAGATTGACTCTATTGTAGCCGATGTTACATCTGGGGAACCAGTATATGATTTTGTCTCGGCTGAGGGATTCGGTCATAAATTTTGGGTTGTAGATAATGAGAATAAAATAGAAAGAATAACTGAACTATTTGGGGCTATACCGGCTCTTTATATTGCAGACGGTCACCATAGAACGGCAGCTGCCGCACTTGTGGGTGCAGAAAAGGCCCGCAATAATCCAAATCATACAGGAAATGAAGAGTACAATTATTTTATGGCGGTATGTTTTCCTGAATCTCAGCTTAGAATAATGGACTATAATCGTGTGGTAAAAGATCTTAACGGATTGACAGACGCAGAGTTTTTGGAAAGGCTCTCTAAAGATTTTATTGTAGAGAAGAAAGGAGTAGAGGAGTACAAACCTGTTGCTCTGCACAATTTCTCTTTGTATTTGAGCGGTATCTGGTATTCCATTACAGCAAAGAATGATACCTATGATGATCAGGATCCTATAGGAGTGCTTGATGTAACTATATCGTCAGATCTTATTCTACGGGATATTCTTGGAATTAAAGAACTTCGAACAGATAAACGTATTGATTTTGTGGGTGGACTTCGCGGACTAGGCGAGTTGAAGAAGAGAGTGGATTCCGGAGAAATGAGAGTTGCTCTTGCTTTATATCCTGTTTCAATGAAGCAGCTTATGGATATTGCTGATACAGGAAATATTATGCCGCCCAAAACAACATGGTTTGAACCGAAGCTGCGTTCGGGGCTTGTAATACATAAGTTACAGTAAGTTATATAAAATATGATATAAAAACGGAGATTTTTCATTGAAAAGAATGGAAACTCCGTTTTTTTTGTTTTTTTTGTTGTTGTTTAGATAATTGTTAAGTGTATTATTTATAAAAGAGTATATCTTTGAATTCATTATAAAATACTAAAAACCAATAGAAAAGTAACTTATGAAAAAGTGCATTTATTTGGCCGGAGCTGTTATGTCGGCCTTTTTATTAACCGGATGTCTTAAAGATTTTGGAAACTCAATAAGCGGAGGTAAGGGGTATGCTACCGTAATATCGTCTGATGCATCAAATAAATTGTTTCAGGCAGACGTAGATGGAGCGTGTCATTTTTTTAGTAATGACGTTAATGCAAAAACCGAACTTCAAAAAGGTGATCGTTTCTTTATTTCATATATGACTCTTGATTTTGATAATCAACCTTCTAATGCTCAAGGTACAAAAACTAATCCGTACAGACTTGACGGTATGACATTTGAAAAAGTCAATGTGTCTGAATCTGATTTTATCGATGAGACACATAACGGAGCACATCAGGATACAATTGTAGATATTGTAAGTCCGGTTTTTGCTCATTCCACACTAAACGGAGGTACTTATTTCCTTTCTTTTGCAGGTGGCGTGCCGGCAGGTTCAAAGCCGGAGCTTGAGCTATTGTATGATTATTCAAAAACATCTAATGATACATTATTCTACGAGCTTAGAGTTGTATACGGAGCTGTGGGTAGTGATGAAAAGAATGAGACATTTATGCATTCTTTTAAAATTGATAATATTGTAAAGGAAAAAGGAGATCGGAAGAGCACACGTCTGAACCCCAGTCACCGCTCATTAACTCGTATGCC
>CAMTOT010000184.1 GCA_947074165.1 uncultured Bacteroidales bacterium | reverse complement strand
AAAGAATATTTTTAAAGACAGAATCTGATAATCAATAATCCATGTAGATTTTAGATATTTACTCCTCAAATGAATCGTCAGAGTCATTATCTTCCTTAACTACCTTTCCCCACTGAGAAAAGGCTAAAGCTATAGCTGCCTCATAATTAAGTATCTTTCCTGCTTTTTCAATCTTTTTTCTTGTGCGTTTTTCAAGATCATTTGTGAAGTATTCCCAGAAATGCTTCATCTTTTCTAGTATTTGTTTGTCGCCCTGCAGATATTCTGAATAATGAGCAAATACATTATTATGAAGCTCTTTTACTTTCTTCTTCATTTCAATAGCAGAAAGCTTAACATCGTTTTTGTATTCATATCCAAGAGCTGGATTGGCAAGCAATCCGCGTCCTATCATTATACCCGCAAGGTTAGGATATTTTTCCTGCAGCTCATATATTTGTTCAACAGTAGTGATATCTCCGTTATAAATAACAGGATGCGTAAGGTTATTAAGCAGATATTCAAAACCTTTCATATCGACCTCTCCTTTATACTGTTGTTTTCCAAGTCTTGCATGTATAGCTATCTGAGATAATGGAGCGCTGTTAAGTATATCTACAAGTGCTACAGATTCTTCTGCTGTTTCCCATCCAAGTCTCATTTTAACGGAAAAGGTAATGTCAGTACGTTTTTTTACTACATCCATTAGTTCAGATACTTTCTCCGGAAAAGCAAGTATCCCCGAACCTTTAGCTTTTCGGGCTATCATTGGAAACGGACACCCCATATTTATATCAGCCTTGTCGTAACCTTTTGCTACAAGCATGTCGCAGATTCTATCCATCTCTGCTGCTGTAGTGGCGATAAGTTGCGGAATAAGTGCCACACCTTCATTATTTTCAGGATCGATATCTCTCAATTCTCTTGAGCGAAAGTCGTCTCTTTCTATTCTGACAAATGGAGTATAATATGTGTCTACTCCGCCGAAGATAGCATTATGAGCATTTCGGTAAATATGATCAGTATAGCCTTGAAGTGGGGCAAAGTGGATATTCAGTTTCTTTTTTTCCATTATTTGAGTATGATAATTTATCTTTATAAACGTTTGCAAAATTACAAAAAAAACACCGACAAACAATTGCCGATGTTTTTATAATGTGTATTTCTTTAAATGAGGTTTAAGATAATAAAGATGGTATAAATGAGCGCGTTGTTGGTTTCGCGCTTTGACAAATGTACGCTAATTAACCTTAGAAACAAATTATATTGAAACTTTTTTTGTGAATTCTGTGAATTTAACATATGGCTTAGGTTAATTTTAGTTGAATTTTTTGTTTTGTGGGTAATTGGTCATGTTTATTGCTATTTTTGTAACAAAATGATATGAATATGGGGAAAGAAATAGAAAGAAAATATCTTGTAAGGAGTGGTGAGTACCTCACTCTTGCCGATCCGATATATTTTCATCAAGGGTATCTTTCGACAGATCCGGAGAGGGTAGTTCGAGTCAGGATAGAGGGTGATGCTGCTAAAATAACTATCAAAGGTAGTAACGTTGGTATTACTCGTGATGAATTTGAGTATGACATTCCTTTAGAAGATGCTTCCTATATGCTCAATAATCTTGCGTTAAAACCTACAATCTGTAAATACAGATACAAAATAGAATATAAAGGCTTTATTTGGGAGGTAGATAGATTCATAAATGAGAATGAAGGTCTGGTAATAGCAGAGGTTGAACTTGACAATGAAGGTGTTTCTCCGATTCTGCCCGAATGGATTGGTGATGAAGTATCGGGCGATAAAAGATATTATAACTCCTCATTAGTGAAAAATCCATATTCAAAATGGAGGGGGGATAAATAAAAAAAATCTGTTTAAGATATTTAGTCTTAAACAGATTTTTTTGTTGCGTTATATTGATCAGAATTTATAACCTAAAGTAAGCATTACCCTGTAAGAATTAGTTGTAAGCTCTGTCGGATATGAAATTACTCCCCAATCATCTACAGAAGGGAAAAGGTATGCGTCCTGTTTATTTACTTTATAAACAAAAGCAGCATCACCAAAGAAGTTGCCACCTCTGAACCCAAGCCCTGCGGTAAAGTACTGAGTTTGTTTATTGATTGTATAGTTCGGTAGTGTGCCCGATGCATATAACATAGCCTGATTGTCAATTACCACATTGTCATAACCTGATGACTGAAATGCATAACCCAATCTTGCGCTACATATAGGAGAAAGTCTGGCTTCAAGACCAACTTTATACGTGTTTTGTATCTTTAGCAATGCTTTAATATCTGCATTTTGAGCATCAAACTCACTGTTATAAAAATTATCCACATTGCTTAGCTTTGACTCAGAGAAATCCTCAAGTTCATACTCAAAGCTTATTAGCCCGGCTTTTCCAAATACATATGCCGCACTAAACTGATATTTCCACGGAGTACGCAGTTTGTAATCAAAAACTCCGTCAGGAGTGTAAGTTGCAAAATCTGAAACATTATTATTATACAGAGCCATATTAGCGCCATATTCATCACTCATGTCATACCATGTTGGCGTATGTACAGCGACACCAAAACGAAGCGAATTTGTAGGGCGCGCTATAATACCCATTTTGACATTGATACCCGAACCCTTAGTGTTAAGATAATTGTCAAGTGTAAAATCATTAGGTTCAGCAGTTCCGTCAGATTTATAATATCTTTCAGTATAAGAAGTTCTTGTTTTATATTTCATATCAACTACACCGAGCCCGACACCCCAATAAATAATATTGTCGAAATTACCGCCTACATTAAATGTATACTCATCAATCTGGTAATTTTCCTCTGCCATAAGATTTCCGTCAGCTTCACTGCCCGGAAGTGTAGTATAGCTGTCTCCCGATCCGGATATAACTCCTTGATTAGCTCCAAGAATTGCTAGCCATGAATATTTATTAAATATTTCACTATTATAATTGTAATCGGAATTGCTTGTTCCGTTACGAAGTATCATATCACTTGTAGCACTTCCATTTGCTTTGGTAGCTATATATTCTGCCACGCCGCTGCGAATAAAGTCTCCATCATTGTTATAATACCCCATATCGCGCTGATAGATATTATACTTTCTTTTTTGACCTGCCTGGCGGTTAAAACCAAATCCGACATTAAAGCTTAATAATCCGCTTGTATTGCCTGTTTTTATAGTTCCGACCCATCCAAGGTTATTAAAACCGGCATTAAATTTATTCATTCTGTCTGTCCCATCGGCTTTTGTAGATACATTGCCAAGATCAAAAGTAGCCACTACTTCAGAGCTTCTGTATACTCCGATACCGGCTGGGTTTTCAGACAAGGTAGATATGTCTCCACCTAATGCCCCGAAAGCTCCGGCCATACCCATATATCGGGCTGTACCCATTATCTCCTGATGAGTCATCTTATATACATCAACTACCTCTTGTGCATTTACCGCCATAGCTCCGGTAAAACCTAATCCGATAAAAATATATTTATTCATATTCATGTATTTTCAATTTATGCCTAAGTGTTTTATTATAATAACAAATAAGAGAGTCTTGTCACTGTATTTATTTGTAAAATTAATAACTTAAAATCTATATTATAGGTTATATACGAAAATATCAATAAAAAAATCGGCCAATTAAGATGTAAATAATCTTTTATGACCGATTTTATGATATTATCTATATAAATATTTTATATATCGGCAGCAGATTAAATAGTTATCTGCGCCCTCCTCGTGATGATGAGCCCGACGATGATCTCGAAGATGATGATCCGGATGAATAAGACGAAGACTGTCTCGACGAAGATGAACTTGACGAAGAACCGCTATAGCTTTCGTTTCTGTTGCTTGACGAAGAACTGTTTTGTACGCGCGAAGTACCTGACGAAGATGAACCCTGTTGTCTTGAAGAGCTTGAATTACCACTTGGTCTTGTCGCCGTATTTGGTCTAACGCTTGAGCCGTCTGCTTTTTGAGTATTTGATACCCCTGTATTTTCTTTTGTTACATTTGGTCGTGTTACGGTTGGTCTCGTAGTTGCAGGTCGTGTTACATTCGGTCTTGATTCCGAAGTTGCACCATTTACTCTGTTTGTACTTCCTCCCGATGGTCTGGCAACCGTATTTGTGTTGTTTCTTGAAGATTCTCCACGTGTCACTGTATTGTTTCTTCCGGAAGAAGGTCGCGAAGCAGCCTGATTGTTATTTCTTGAAGTTGTGACCTGTCTGTTGTTAACCGAACCATTACGACTCGCGCTTGTCGGTCTTCCATCATTTCTCGAAGTATATACCCTGTTTGAATTGTAATACCCGGGATATGGTCTTGTTGGGTGTCCTATTCCATGATGAGGATAGTGGTGCCCGTGATGCCCGTAATGTGGATAGCAATGTCCGTAATATCCGCCGTAATAAGGACTATACCAAGGATCATAATAACCGAAATTACCACCATACCAAGGATTGTTCCATCCGAAGCCGAATCCCCAAGACGTGAAACCATGGTTCCACCTCCACGACATTGAGCTATATGAATATGGAGCCCACATGTAACTCTGATAGTATGGATTAGTCCATGTCGGGGTAACCCACGCATAACTATTATCTACATATACATTCCAGTCACTTGAGTTAAGAAAATAAATATCTGTATACTGCGGGTCACTGATATGTATAGTAAATTTGGGATTGTGAAATTTTCTAATCCTTTCTGCATATTGATAATCACTCTGATCACCATTGAAATTATTTAGATAATAACCTTCATCCGGATTTACATAAGTCACATTAGCGTCACTGTCATAGGCCAACTCTTCATCTACAATTTCTTGTAAATAAGCTGATCCTCTGCGGTTATAAGCGTCTTCATCAAGTTCGCGTATAACTGTATTTGCGTTTGGGCTTGTTTTAATTGTTATCCCAGCTGGTGTATTATCGCTGATGACAACAACATTATTTCTTTTATTTTCAGCTTTCTTTTTCTCAACTACCGGATTCGATTCTTTTGGTTGATAATATATATCGTCTTCCGGTATAAAGCGTGACTGTGCGTTTGCCGAAGCCACCGAAATAAGAGAGATTGCTGCGAGGGTTAATAGATTTAGTTTCATAATTGTGCCTCCTATAATTTTTTCCTCTACCTTATAATAATTACCTTTGTAAAAGTTTAGACAAATTGAAATACAAAAAGTTTAAACAGTAAGGCATTTTATACAAACATAATGTTTTTTTGCCTTAATGCTAAATGTGAAAGTATTATTTAACATATACCCAATGAATTATAAAGAAGTGATAATAACGGTAAATCCGTTTAGTGAGACTGCTACAGATTTGTTATCTGCTATGCTTGGTGAGATAGGGTTTGAAAGTTTTGTAGTTGAAGATGATAAGTTGTTTGCCTATGTTGGTGAAAAACTTTATAATGAAGATGATCTGAAAAATTTAATAGAAACGTATCCTTTTGAGGAGGATCTGACATATACAGTAAGTGAGATTGAGCAGAAAAACTGGAATGAAGAATGGGAGAAAAATTATTTTCAACCAATTGTAATGGGTAATCACCTCGTTATTCACTCTACATTTCATAAAGATATCCCCGCAGCTGATTTTGATATTTTGATTGACCCCAAAATGGCTTTTGGTACAGGACATCATGATACTACGAGTCAGATACTTCAGGAGATACTTGATTTTGATATGACCGGTAAAAGTGTTCTTGACATGGGATGCGGTACTGCAGTGCTTGCAATCCTGGCTGTTAAGAAAGGTGCTGTAAGTGCCCGCGCAATTGATATTGATGATTGGGTTTGCGACAATGCCAATGAAAATGTAAAATTAAATAATACCGATGTAATTGAGGTGGAGTGTGGTGACGCGTCTTTGCTTGCTGACGGACGTACTTATGATGTAATCCTGGCAAATATAAACAGAAACATTCTTATAAATGATTTGTGTCATTACTCTAAATGCATGCATTCTGGCTCAGTAATATTCATGAGTGGTTTTTATGTAGATGATATTCCGGCCATCAGAGAGGAAGCGGAAAAACAGGGTCTTACCAGATCGGAAGAGCGGCGTGTAGGGAAAGAGGGTACGTCCTGGTGTAGATCTCG
>CAMTOT010000183.1 GCA_947074165.1 uncultured Bacteroidales bacterium | reverse complement strand
GAGATAATGAGCGGTGACTGGAGTTCAGACGTGTGCTCTTCCGATCTATGCAAACAAAAAAACGGTGTTGTAAAACACGACAATAGATTGCACAGACGATTTTTTAGTAAAAACATACTCGTTTTTGATTAAAATAGCCTTATTAAGCCTTAAAAGGGGTAAAAAATTTGACAAAAAAAGAATAATAAGTTTATCACTTGTATAATATTAATACCTTTGCCAAACGAAAATCTATACATAAATAAGCATTTAATAATAAAAAATAGTGCCACTTACAGGCATTATGCCAAAACAGAATAAAAAATGTCAACTTATACAGAAGATAACAGAAAAGTAACCACACGTCGTCTTATAGAGATGAAACAAAGAGGTGAGAAGATCTCTATGCTTACTTCTTATGATTACACAATGGCAAAAATCGTTGATCAGTCAGGCATTGACTGTATCCTTGTAGGCGATTCTGCATCAAATGTTATGGCGGGTAATGTGACAACATTGCCTATGACTATTGATCAAATGATATATCACGCTCAGGGTGTAGTGCGTGGAACTAAACGTGCGCTTGTAGTGGTAGATATGCCATTTGGTACATATCAGGGTAACTCAAAAGAGGCTCTTTCAAATGCTATCCGTATCATGAAAGAGACAGGAGCAGACTGTCTTAAACTAGAGGGTGGTTCAGAGATACGTGAATCTATTGAAAGAATCCTTACAGCAGGTATTCCTGTTATAGGTCATCTTGGACTTACTCCTCAGTCTATTAATAAATTCGGCACTTATACGGTAAGAGCAAAGGATGATGCGGAAGCGGCTAAATTAATTGAAGACGCCAAACTTCTTGAGGAGATTGGATGCTGCGGTCTTGTGCTTGAGAAGATTCCGGCTAAACTGGCTACACAGGTTTCAAAAGAGCTTAATATCCCAACTATCGGTATTGGTGCCGGTAATGGTTGTGATGGTCAGGTTCTTGTGGTTCATGATATGCTTGGTATGAATCAGGGATTCTCTCCGAGATTCCTTCGTCGTTATGCTGATCTTCATACGGTTATGACTGAGGCTATCAGTAAATATGTGGAAGATGTGAAAAGCAGCGATTTCCCTAATGATAAGGAGCAATATTAATAATTGATAATGTATATGCGAAAGGCTGTCGGTTAGTTTCCGACAGCCTTTTGTGTATTTATAAATAGCTTTTGTTATTATTTGTCTATAAGCAGAACCTCGTATCTTCCGGTTGTTTTTCGAGACGCTATGTTAGCGCTATAACCTTCATCTTTATATTTGTTATAATCCTTTGTCTTGATGATAAGTACATACGGATATCTGATTATATCCGGATTTTGAGCTTCGGTTATGGAGCCAAGTTTGATTATATCATTTGGCAGATAAACATCCATGTTTTCAGAGCGAGCAATATGCAGTGTGGCTATGTTATCAACATTGTTGATAACTGCCATTTGAGATGCCTCTCCACACACTTCGCGCCATCCTATCAGATAGTTATATTCCGGTATTTTAAAAGAGGTGATAAAGATTACTAAAAGTAATCCGACGCATATTGACGTTATCCCTCTTAATAATTCTTTTTTAAATATCTGATAGACTGATATGCTTGCAGTAAAGATGCTAAGTGATAATACCGTTATGCACCACTTGGCTGATGGCAGCGTATAAGGTATTTTATCCGCCAGAAAGAATAATGATATTGATGCCGATACGATCAAAACTGCCGGCAATGCGGCAAGGGTGAGTATCAGACCGCTATGTTTAATCCTTTGCAACATTATTAAGGTAAGATATAATACAAAAGGATATATTGGCAAAAGGTAAATGTCAAGTTTTGAACTTGAGGCCGAAAGCATCAGGAATGTAGTTATTATTATTATCAGGAAGAATCTGCTTAAACTATCTTTTATCATCTGTCTTTTTAATATCGCAATAATAGTAGTCGCCAGGATAAGCGGAGACCATGGCAACATTGTAAGCCCGATTGTAGATAAATAATAATATACAGGTTCTTTATGGTGTACTCCGCTCAGTGATCTGTCTACAGTCTGATGAAACATTATGTTATATAAATAGTCTTTACCTGATTCTATATATATTGCCATAGACCATAGAATGAAGAGTCCTGCCAAAATACTCCATGTGCGCCATCCGAAATATCGCCATATAGTGCTTATTCTGCCCTCAAAAAGTAAAAAAGCAGGTATGCATATTACGGGCATTAGCAGCCCAACCGGTCCTTTGCTGAATATTGCAAGAAAAATATATACCGGGAACAGCGTTTTGTCATAACGGGATTCTTTGCCTGTGTACATCTTATAGAAAGTGTGCAAGGAAAGGACTATAAACATAGTCATAAGCAGGTCCATGCGTACCATAATAATCATGCCCGAAAATAGTCCCGTGGTGGCAAGCATAAATGCCGCGGTCATTCTGCTTTTATTGTCAATAATATCTTTGCACCAACTGTTCATTATATTAATGATAGCCGCGAAGGTGATTAGATTAACCACACCTATAAATAAGATTAGATTTTTACCGAACAGTATATGCCCCAGCATTATTATCCAGAAATATAGAGGCGGTTTGTCGGCGTAAGCCGCTCCCTGATTATAGAAGGTTATGAAATGTCCGTTTTTTAAAGCTTCTTCGACTATACTAACATAACGCAATTCGTTATTAGGCGTAAAGTCACGGAATATAAAAATAGGCAATACAGAAAGGCAAAGGAAAAAGATATACATATATTGGTTTCTTGCGAAGAAATCAAATATGTTTTCAAAGCTGTTTCGTTTTATTCCGGGTTCAATATTATTTGTCAGCTTACCCATTCTTTATACCAGTTATAAGTTGATTCTACGCCATGATCAATATCTGTGTCAGGCATCACATTGTAATCTCTCATAAGCCGGCTTGTATCGGCATATGTACATAATACGTCGCCCGGCTGCATACTTTCATAATTACAGACAGCCTGTTTCTCGGTGGTCCTCTCTATGCTGTGTATGAAGTCACTCAAAACGACCGGCTCAGAATGTCCTATATTGTATATATGATAAGGTACATCTTCGTTAGCGTGAGGATATGTATCCACGATACGGACTACTGCTTTTATTATATCTCCTATGTATGTAAAGTCCCTTTTCATCATTCCATTGTTGAAAACTCTTATCGGATCCCCTTTTATTATGGAGTCGATAAACATAAAAGGAGCCATATCAGGTCTGCCCCAGGGGCCGTATACTGTAAAAAAACGTAGACCTGTAGTTGGTAGATGATATAGGTAGCTGTATGAATGAGCCATCACTTCATTTGCCTTTTTCGTAGCCGCATAGAGACTCACGGGGTGATCGGTAGGATCTGTTTCACTAAACGGAACTTTATCCTTCATGCCGTATACACTGCTCGAACTTGCATAGATAAGGTGAGATACCGAGTTATTGCGACACGCTTCAAGGATGTTTAAAAATCCCAATAGATTACTTTCGGCATATGCGAAAGGATTTATAATTGAGTATCTTACACCGGCCTGTGCTGCAAGATTGCACACTATGTCAAAATGTTCCTCCTTAAATAGCGAGGCTATATACTCTCTGTCTGTTATGTCTGCTTTTACAAACCGCAATCGGGGATATAAACTACCGACACAGAAGTCGTGCTCTTTTACGTCGTCACGCTCTATTCCGCATAAAGACTTTAATCGGCCGTATTTCAGGTTTATGTCATAATAGTCGTTGAGATTATCAAGTCCGACTACATCAAAATCGTTCTCCAAAAGAGCTTTTACAAGAAAAGAACCTATAAATCCGGCGGCACCGGTAACTAATATTTTTTTCATAACTCACTGTTCAACCTCTGCTTTTTTATTTTTATAACCTATCATAAGATTTCGGGCATAAGATATCATGCCGAATGACTGTCCGAGTATAAGTATCGGATCATATCTGAGTATAGCGTAGCTGCATATTGTAAGAGAGCCGGTTATGCTTATCCACCAAAAACCGGCAGGCAGTACTGACTCTTTTATTTTAGATGAGTATATCCACTGGTAAATAAACCTTAAAGTGAATATTATCTGTCCTGTTACCCCATAGATGATAAGCCATGCCGGGATATCTTCATTTCTGAAAAACGTATCTGTGAAAGACTTTATGTCAGATAACGTCGCGACAACCGCAACGGCCGGAATGAAGTATAGAAAATATCTGAGAATAGCCGGTACTTTGCTCCACACTCCTTTTAGTCTAAGATTGCCTATGTATATGTAGTATGAAATAAACTGACCTGTTATTATGGCAAAGTCATTTCTCATCCAACCGTATATAAACAGCAGGAATGACCCTGACAAGCTGAAGACCCAGAATATTGAAGGAGAGATTACTTTATGTTTTTTCTCCGATATAAGCCACTGTGTAAGTATCCGGGCAGAGAAAAAAAGTTGGGCTACCAGTCCTATTGCGAGAATGACAGGATTCATATATTGTCATCTTTAATTTCATAATTGATATACCTGTTTGCCATCCATCTGAACGCGAAGCAGTCTTTAAGGGGCGAAAGAAGTCTGTTCCACAGATTAAATTTAGAGTTTCCCGCCTGACGGGGATAGTGTCTGACCGGTATTTCGTAGAAATCACCTCCGTCTTGTAATTTTATAAGTGCAGGGAGAAATCTGTGCATGCCGTTGAAGAAAGGGATTTTTTTTGCGTATGCCGTTTTTAATATCTTAAGCGGACATCCTGTGTCTGTGGCACCGTCTTTGGTCATCATCCGGCGGAATGAGTTTGCCACGCGAGACTGCATAAGTTTAAATACGGAGTCTTTTCTCTGGGCTCTTATGCCTGTGACCAGAGCATAGTCTGGTATATACTTAAGCAGAATATCAAAATCTTTTATGTCAGTCTGCATATCTGCGTCCATGTAGCCGACATATTCGGAATGGGTAATGTCAATACCCGCTTTTATAGCGGCTGATAAACCTCTGTTTTTATCAAAACTCAGATAGTATATATCTTTATTGTTAAGACAAAGCTCCTTGATTTTCTCAAGACTTTTGTCTGAAGAACCGTCATTAACCAAAATAGCGCAAGCCTTCACCGGGCAAATCGGTAAATATGAGCTTAGAGTATCTTTCAGACGCGGCATATTATCTTCTTCGTTGAATATCGGTATTATGATAGTCAACATATATTCAGACGTTTTATTCATCATGTTTTAATTTATTTTGATAACCGGATACAGCCCTTATCTCTCAAACAATAATATGTATATAATGGTTTTTTATACGATAATGAGGTAGCAGGGTTTTATATTTAATTAATCATATGTAAGTATGTGAACAATTTCTTTTGGTATTACATTATACTAAAAGAGCGAGACGTTTAACTTAAAAATATATGAAATGAAATTCTTGAATTACCTCCGGCTGATTATATTCATATCTCTTACCGGAATTATAGCTTGTAATAGCGGAAAAAAAACACATGACCCGCAGCGTGAATACCTTGGGGAGTATAAAGGGACTGTACCTTGTGCCGATTGTCCCGGTATTAAAATTGAGGTTGAGCTGAAAAGTGATAATACTTTTGAAATAGAGATGGATTATATTGACCGCGAATCTAAGACAAAAGAGGAGGGTACTTACGTTGAAGAAAACGGTATAGTTACATGCAGTGGGAAATATGGAAAAAGCTACTTCCTCGTTGGCGATAAAACTTTGACAATGTTAGATGCCGATAAGAAAGTTATTACAGGCAGTATGGCAAGTATGTATGTACTTAAAAAGGAGTTTGAAAAGAAATAATATTTTCTTTAATAGAATATTTAAAAGAGCTGTTTTGACCAATGTCATGCAGCTCTTTTTTATTTGCTAATTAATTGTGGTAGTGTGAGTAAAGAACATAGATGGGATGCATAAATAATCTGTATATATCTTAAATAATAAAAATTTAAAGTTAGAAAAACGGAAAATAAACTAATAGTTTTGGCTTAATATTTAAAAGATAAAAATATAATTATACTATTTTATACTAACTAAAAAACGCTAAGCTTAATAATCAATAAGATCGGAAGAGCACACGTCTGAACTCCAGTCACCGCTCATTATCT
>CAMTOT010000182.1 GCA_947074165.1 uncultured Bacteroidales bacterium | reverse complement strand
GAGATAATGAGCGGTGACTGGAGTTCAGACGTGTGCTCTTCCGATCTTGACTCCTATAAAATCGACGGATACGCCAAATCCAAACACAGCTTATGGTAAAAGTAAACTTCTTGCAGAAAGACATATTAAGTCGCTTCCTGATTTCCCATATATAATAGTACGTCCCACTGGCGTATACGGTCCTCGTGACAAAGATTATTTTTTAATGCTAAAAACTATTGTAAGCGGTTTTGATTTCGGCGCGGGATATAAACCTCAGCGAATTACATTTATATATGTAAAAGATCTTGTGAATTGTGTTTTCAGGATTATAGAAAAGGGAATTACTAAGAAAGAATATATAGTGTCGGAAGAGAGAAGTTATAAGTCATCAGATTACAGAAAATACGCTCAAAAGATTTTAGGTAAGAAATTTGTTATACCTATAACGGTACCAATATTCATATTAAAAATTGTATCTGTATTATCTGAAGAGATTTCTAAAATATCAAGAAAGCCGGCTACTCTCAATCGTGATAAATATCATATCATGAAGCAGAGAAACTGGATATGTGATATCAAACCTATTAAGGATGATCTGGATTTCATACCGGAATACGACCTGAAAAACGGGATTAAGGAATCTATAGAATGGTATAAAGAAAATAAATGGATATAAGACTGCTTTTAAAATGTAACATTCTCTTAAGTAGAGATATTTATTAGTTTCATATCTTTGCATAAAATTATTTATATGAAAATTTCTTCTGTATGCGTTTACTGCGCATCAAGCTCTAAAATAGATAACATTTATTTCGAAGCTGCTGCCGAATTAGGTAAAGCACTTGCGGAAAATGGCATAAGATGTGTATGCGGCGCAGGTAATCAGGGACTGATGGGCGCTCTTACAGATTCCGTTTTAGTCAACGGCGGAAGCATGAAAGGTGTAATACCTCAATTCATGATTGACGAGGGTTGGCATCACAAAGGCATATCCGATATGATTGTGACGGAGAATATGCACGAAAGAAAAGAGCTTATGGCCAAATCTGCCGAAGCGGCAATAGCTATGCCTGGCGGTTGCGGCACAATGGAGGAACTTCTCGAAATAATTACATGGAAACAACTCGGATTATATTTCGGGCCAATCGTTATCCTTAACATAAACGGCTTCTATGACGATCTTATTAAAATGCTCGATAAAGCAATAAGTGAATCCTTTATGAGGGAAGATCATCGAAATATGTGGAGCGTAGCTCAGACTGTAAGTGAGGCTATAGCACAGTTAGATAACAGCGAACCATGGCATGAACTTCCACGCAAAATTGCAGCTATATGATCAGCGACCTTTTTACCTACAGCAATAACCTGTCAGCAGTCGAACCTATTGATTTGCCAGACAGAATGGGCAATAATCCAATAATATCAGCGATTATTATATTGAGTTTTATAATTATCACTCTTTCTTATAGATCTTCAGGTGTTTACTTTAAATCTATGATAAGTGATATTTTTCAGACAAAAGAGAGAGCCTCTTTCATACCCGGCAACAATGCCGGTCTTGTAAGAATGAGGATTATAATGATGATGAATACATTTATTCTTGATAGCTTCTCAATATATATGATATTCCATTATTACTCTGACGTAACTTTTACAGGCACAAAGCTGATGTACATGATTGGCATATTTGCTGTGTTGAGCTTACTTTTTTACATGTTGCAATATGGAATATATCTAATTTTAGGATATCTGTTTAAAGGTGGTAATAAAATGCATCTTCTTAATTCGACTTATTCTTCATTAACCTCAATTAGGGGACTGTTGCTTATTTTACCTGTATTAGTTGCAATTTACTACACATATTCACTAAATTATTTCATACTAATATTCATTTTCGTATATTTTATCACAAGATTGATATTTATTTGCAAAGGAGTTAAGATTTTTTTTAGTGGAATATATAGTTTGCTTTATCTTATTTTGTACCTTTGCACACTTGAAATAGCACCTTTGTTAATAATATATAAAGGTATATTTCAGCTTTTTGAATTTGTAGAACTCAAACTGTTTTTGCTTTGAAAATTAAGAAAGTTCTGGTTTCTCAACCGAAACCCTCTTCTGAGAAATCACCTTATTTCGATATAGCCGAGAAATACGGTGTCCAGATGGAATTCCGTCCTTTTATAAAGGTTGAGTCTGTAACTCCAAAAGAGTTCAGAGCTCAGAAAATATCTATATTAGATTATACGGCTGTAATATTTACTGCGCGTACGGCAATTGATCATTTCTTTCATCTATGTGAAGGATTACGAATCACTATACCCGAGACAATGAAGTATTTTTGTCTTACAGAGTCTATCGCGTTGTATCTTCAGAAATATACAGTATATAGAAAGAGAAAAATATTTTTTGGCAATACAGGTAAGCTTGATGACCTAATGCCTGCCATTATGAAACATAGCGGCGAGAAATTTATTCTTCCTGTTTCTGATGTTCATAATGACGAGCAAACAGCTCTTCTTGACAAATCAGGCATCTCTTATACTAAAGCTGTAATGTACAGAACTGTTAGCAATGATTTTACCGATGAGGAAAAATTTGATTACGATATGCTTGTATTTTTCAGCCCTTCGGGAATAAATTCACTTCTTAAGAATTTCCCTGATTTTGAACAGAAAGATATTAAAATAGGCTGTTTTGGTCCAACAACCGCAAAAGCGGTAAAAGACGCGGGACTACGTCTTGATGTAGAAGCTCCAAGCAAGGAGTCGCCATCAATGACAGCGGCTCTTGATAAATACTTTAAAGATCTTAAAGGAAAAAAATAATCTCCGCTAAAACAGGAGAAGTCAAACCCGAAAGTTTTGAATTATTATTAATATCAGAACTTTCGGGTTTTTATATATTAGCAAAATCTATAAACAGATATAGATTAATTCCATTAACAATGTTTACAATGAATCAGATATCTTATAAACTGCCCAAAGAAGAAAGATTATGCAATAAAATATCAATAGGAAAGCTGTTTACTACCGGCGAGTCTTTTATTGCGTATCCATTCAGGGTAGTATATAATTTTATTGATGACCAGGAGGTACCTGCTTCAATGTTTATTAGTGTACCTAAAAGACACTTTAAACGCGCAGTACACAGAAACCAGATAAGAAGACGCTCAAGAGAAGCATACAGATTAAACAAACATAATCTAATCAGCGTTTTAAATAAAGAAAACAAAAAGATTGAGTTCGCTATAATTTATCTTGATAAAGAGATAGAGGAGTACAACAAGCTTGAACCTAAAATGCAGAAGGTGATAGAAAAGCTTATTAAGATCGCAACTAACGGTAATGATTAAAAAGTTTATATCATACATATTGCTCATTCCTATATATTTCTATAGAGGAGTGATATCGCCAATGAAGCCTGCGGTATGCCGGTTTACTCCCACGTGCTCACAATACGCTATCGAAGCAATCAAAAAGCATGGCCCTTTTAAAGGGTTATGGCTCGCCGTAAAAAGAATATGCAGATGCCATCCATGGGGAGGCAGCGGATACGATCCAGTACCGTAAACATTATTTATTATGGATTACTTTGACTTACACGCTCATCATCCATGTTTTGGCATACTTAATATAGAGTATCCTCATACGACATTTACCGACTCATTTTCCATTGGCGTACATCCGTGGTATCTTACTAATGATAACAAAATTGCATATGTAAGATACGTAACGGAGAATATACAAAACCCTGGGTGCAGGGCAGTAGGAGAGTGTGGTCTTGATAAACTATGCGACACCGATTTTTCACTCCAGAAAGAAGCTTTTGAAGAGATGATAAAACTATCGGAACAGTATAATAAACCTCTCATCATACATTGTGTAAAAGCTTATAATGAGATAATACAGCTTCATAAAATATCAAAACCCACGCAGCCATGGATAATACACGGATTCCGCGGAAAACCACAACTTGCCCTTTCTCTTACTCAACAAGGCATATATCTTTCTTTTGGAGAAAACTATAATGAACAATCTTTAGCTGTCACTCCCAATGAATATATATTCATTGAAACTGATGAATCGGATATATTCATAGGTGAACTTTACAAAAAAGCAGCCCGAATTAAACATCTCTCAACAGAGCAATTTATTGATACTATTGCTTATAAAAGAATATTTTAATCCACTTATTGTTAATTATTTTACTAAATTTGCGACATTCAAATTTTTTATAATAAATGGGTATTTATTCACTTCTATATCTGTGGTATCTTTATTATTGACTCTGCAATAGATATCAATAATTACAGAATAAAAATAGAAATATAATAAAATCAAACATATGAATTTCGTAGAGGAATTAAAATGGCGCGGCATGATTCAGGATATGATGCCGGGCACTGAAGAACAACTGAAAAAAGAAATGACTACTGCATACGTTGGTATTGACCCGACAGCAGACTCACTACATATAGGTCACCTTGTAAGCGTTATGATGCTTCGTCATTTTCAACGTGCCGGACACAAACCAATCGCTTTGATTGGTGGTGCTACGGGTATGATTGGCGACCCGTCGATGAAATCACAAGAACGTGTACTTCTTGATGAAACGACGCTAAGACACAACCAAAATGCTCTTAAAAACCAGCTTGCTAAGTTTCTTGATTTCGAGTCTGACGCTCCAAATGCTGCAGAACTTGTAAATAACTACGACTGGATGAAAGAATTCTCTTTCCTTGACTTCATTCGTAACGTAGGTAAACTTATCACAGTAAACTACATGATGTCTAAAGACTCTGTAAAGAAACGTCTAAGCGGCGAATCAAGCTCAGGTCTGTCATTTACAGAGTTTACATATCAGCTGCTTCAGGGGTATGACTTCGTACACCTTAATAAGGAGAAAAACTGTAAACTTCAGATGGGTGGTTCAGATCAGTGGGGTAATATCACAACCGGTACTGAAATGATTCGTAAAATGGCAGGAGGAGAAGCATTTGCTCTTACATGTCCGCTTATTACGAAAGCAGACGGAGGTAAGTTTGGTAAAACTGAATCAGGCAACGTATGGTTAGACAGGAGATATACAACTCCATATAAGTTCTACCAATTTTGGCTTAATGTAACCGATACTGACGCAGAAAAATATATCAAAATATTTACAGCACTTACAAAAGAAGAGATCGATGCTCTTATCGCAGAACAAAATGAAGCACCTCATTTACGTCCGCTTCAGAAACGTCTTGCTAAGGAGGTAACTACTATGGTTCACTCTGCTGAAGATTATGAATCAGCAGTAGAAGCATCAAATATTTTATTTGGAAATTCAACTGCAGACGCGCTACGTAAGCTTGACGAAGAGACTCTTCTTTCGGTTTTTGAAGGTGTTCCTACATTTGAAGTAGAAAAAAATGTATTAAACGAAGGCATCAAAGCCGTTGACTTGTTTACTGATAAAGCGGCAGTCTTTGCTTCTAAAGGCGAAATGAGAAAACTTGCTCAAGGAGGAGGTATTTCTTTAAATAAAGAAAAACTAAGGAGTTTTGACCAAGAAATAACTAACAATGAATTACTTAACGATAAATATCTGTTAGTACAGAAAGGTAAGAAGAATTATTTTCTACTTTTATTTAAGTAATTTTTGCAATAACAACTATTGCTTTTTTAGAATTAGTGAATATCTTTGCATCGTCTTAAGAAATTAAGTCACAGGATTGTCTTATGGTGTAATGGTAGCACTACAGTTTTTGGTTCTGTCTGTCTAGGTTCGAATCCTGGTAAGACAACAATTCTAAAAAAGCCGAATAGTTTTTAAACTATTTGGCTTTTTTTTTTAATATGACCCTTAATTACACAATAATACCTTAATTTTCTTATATCTATTAAAGGGAAACACACTATTTGTTTATTAGTTTCATAGAAAGACCATCAAGTGATTGATGGTCTTTCTCACATATATACTCTATGTTGACCCAATGCTATAGTTAATTGAGGATAATACTATTTTTAAATACTTAATTATCAGAACCAATTAGAAAAAATGAAAATAAATAGATATATTTTTATCGCAAACTATTGCTCATTAAGATCGGAAGAGCGTCGTGTAGGGAAAGAGTGTACGTCCTGGTGTAG
>CAMTOT010000181.1 GCA_947074165.1 uncultured Bacteroidales bacterium | reverse complement strand
CACGAGAAGGGATAGCACCAAAATAGTGGTCTTCCATCTGCTGATTTTTAGCAGACTCATGTCCCATTAGTGTACGACCTGTCATCAATAAGTCAGGACGAGCAGCGTAAAGACCTTCGTCGATAAGGAAATATTCCTGTTCCCATCCAAGATAAGAGAATACTTTCTTAACTGAAGGATCAAACATTTTACATACCTCAGTAGCAGCTTTATCTACAGCATCAAGGGCCTTCAAAAGCGGTGCTTTATAGTCAAGAGATTCACCTGTATAGGCTATAAAAATTGTTGGAATACAAAGAGTATCATCTTCGATAAACGCAGGTGATGTAGGATCCCATGCTGAATATCCACGCGCTTCAAACGTGTTACGGATACCACCGTTAGGGAAAGATGAAGCGTCAGGCTCCTGCTGTACAAGTAGTTTTCCTGAGAATTCTTCTACCATACCGCCTTTACCGTCATGTTCTACGAATGCGTCATGTTTTTCAGCTGTACCTTCAGTCAGTGGCTGAAACCAGTGTGTATAATGTGTTACACCAAGTTCCATTGCCCAGGTTTTCATCCCCGTAGCTACCTTATCTGCTACTGTACGATCAAGCGGAGCGCCGTTATCGATACAGTTAATAAGAGCGTTATATGTTTTAACATCAAGATACTGAAACATCTTTTCTCTGTTGAAAACATATTTTGCATAATACTCAGATGGTCTCTCTTTTGGATTTTCTACCTCTTTAGCTCTTTTCTTAAATGCTTCTTGCACTACATTAAAACGTAATTCTGACATAAAGCTGTTGTATTTATAATTTGTTAATGTTATATCCTGTTTTATTGTAATTTATCATCTTTATCATTGTTTTTCTGTAAAGCTATTAAAAGCAAGAGCACACCCGCATCACTGCGGGTCGCCCTCTACAGAAATAAAACAACAACTGAATGCACAAATATACAACTTTGTTTTTATATATTTATATTTTATGTAAACTTTTTGCTATTAATTATCTAAATTTAA
Organism: uncultured Bacteroidales bacterium; assembly: GCA_947074165.1. Taxonomy (GTDB): domain Bacteria; phylum Bacteroidota; class Bacteroidia; order Bacteroidales; family JAUNSR01; genus JAUNSR01. Next base: position 5,129 of record CAMTOT010000181.1, on the reverse strand, counting down.
TTGCAATTTGTTTAGTTATATGCGGTTTCTCCGTGCTCATAGATATCCAAACCTTCTTCTTCTATACGTTTGTTTACTCTCATACCCATAACCTTATCTATTGCATAAAACAGAGCAAAACCTGTACCAAGACCCCATGCCATATAAGCCGCGGCACCAAGCAACTGCACTCCGAACATCGCGAAGCCGCCACCATATAAGACACCTCCTTCTACTGCAAATACACCGGTAAGGATAGTACCAAGAGTACCACATACACCGTGCACTGATATAGCGCCCACGGGATCATCTATTTTAAGAATATTATCGAAGAAACTAACCGCTATAATCATTGTTACACCACAGATAATACCTATAGCAAGAGCTCCCCATGCTGATACAACATCACAACCTGCCGTGATACCCACAAGTCCGGCTAATGCGCCATTCAGACTTAATGAAAGCGAAGGCATACCGTATCTTGCCCATGCGAAAAGCAATGCGGATACCGCGCCTGCCGCAGCAGCGATGTTAGTAGTCATAAATACATTTGAGACAAGTTCGGCAGCACCTTCTCCTGAAATACCAAGCGAAGAACAAGGGTTGAAACCAAACCAGCCAAACCAAAGAAGAAATACACCCAAAGTAGCCATTGTCAGGTTATGCCCTGGTATAGCGTGAGCTTTTCCTTTACGATATTTACCGATACGTGGTCCAACTATTGCAGCGCCTGCCAAAGCAAGCCAGCCACCAAGTGAGTGAACGATTGCAGATCCTGCGAAATCATGGAATCCTTTAGCTGCCAACCAGCCATCGCCATTCCATCCCCAGCAACCTGATATAGGATAGATGAATCCGAAAATACAAACTGAATAAATTAAATATGCGTGGAATTTTGTTCTTTCCGCTACAGCTCCTGATACGATAGTAGCGGCTGTTGCTGAAAACATTGTCTGGAACACAAGGAAAGCCACATCAGGAATATCTCCCGTCCATCCTCCCATTCCGAAGAAATCAAGTGTGCCAAAAAAACCTGTACTTGTAGCGCCAAACATAACGCCAAATCCTATTGCCCAAAACAAGATGCTTCCAACGGCAAAGTCTAAAAGGTTTTTAGTCAATATATTCGCGGTATTTTTAGTTCTCGCGAACCCCGATTCTACAAGAGCAAATCCAGCCTGCATGATAAACACAAGCATTGCGCCTAATAATACCCATAATGTGTCTAATGATGTTGCAAGGCTTGAAGCGCTTACCATGAATCCTGCTTCTTCCGCGGCTGCTTCTATCGGAGCCACCACCGGTGCTACTGCTGTCAATGAATCTGCGACAACAGATAGTGTATCTAATACTTCAGACATAATCTTAATTTTTTATCTGTTATTATTTCTTTAATATGCCACGCAAATGAATATTAAGCGCGACAAACATTCTTTATTTTTATCAGGCCTCTTTAAGAGTTGCTTTCTGCGATTCGCCGGTCTGGTTATACAATGAAATATCACCTTTCTCACCGGTGCGTATTCTGTATGATTCATCTACCGGAGACACAAAAACACGTCCGTCTCCCACTTCTCCCGTCTGAGCGGCGCGAAGTATTGCCTGTATTGTTTTCTCTACATTTACATTTCTTACCACGATAGTAAGCATTAGTCGCTCGATAATATCCGTACCGTACACAACACCGCGATAAACACGCTCCTGTCTTGTTTTACCGATACCCCTTACCTCTGAATAAGAGAACCATTCAATACCTACATCAAGAAGAGTCTCTTTTACCTCTTCAAACTTTGTTTTACGAATGATTGCTTCAATTTTTTTCATAATACCTTAAATTTTATATTGTGCATAAACGAGTTGAAAAAAATCAGAAAGATGCGCTGACTACAAAATACATAGCCTGGCTTGTTTTGCTTGGATTTGCTATCACTGTGGCTGTTAGTGGAAGTGAAAATGAATCAGAGAATTTGATCTCTTTAGTTGCCCCAAGTGAAATGTTTGTGATTGCCGCTTCAGGTGCGTAAGCTCCTTCCCATGGTGTACCGCCTACTGCGGCCGACCAGTCAAGACCACCCAGTGTGAATGGCGCGCCAACCTCTATATATGTGGAATATGCTTTTTCTCCGTCCTCTTTTATCGCGTCATTTCCATAGAAATTTGTATTCCATGCAACTGCGAAAGCTCCGAAATCAAAAGCTGCGTTTGCTTCAAAAACGTGAGATGTTTTATCTTTTTTATATTCGAAATACTCTTTTCCTCCCGAAAACCAGTAATCTGTGACGCCTATAGTAAGGCCGCCTAATGTATAGCTTAATGTAAAATCTAATTCTTTTGTATCTTCAGGATTCACAATTCCTACCGATCCCCATGCTGAAAGAGATAATCCTTTATACGATACTCCTAATGCAGGTTGTACAGCCGCGTCTCCGCAATCCGTACCACGCCAGATATAACTGCTTACGATATCTGCACCTACAGTAACCTCAACCGCGGACTCCTCCGCTTTTACCGTTGACACAATTGATGAAATGGCCAATACAGCCAAAAATGCATGAGTAGATGTAACTTTTCTCATAATGCGTAATTTTTAAGTATGAATTGAATATAAGACAACCTATAATTATCGCTCGGACACAACACACCTGGTCGCTGCCCGGTTTATTTATATAATTGACCTTTTTTTGAATATTAAAAAAGTCGGTTTGGCTCGTCGGATACCCCCTTTTTACGCTGCTAAGCAGGGATACGCGTTTTAAGCCGGCTTTTCGAACTGATATGTTCTTTTTTTTTAAGAAAGTGAGTCGGGCGCTCTCGCCCGAACTTCACTTTAAAACCCTTCTCTAAGAGTTAGTATTGTTTTTAATCTTCGATTTTCCAATCTCTGATTCTCTGCATTGCTACTTTAGTCTGATCTTTATCACCGAAAGCGGTCAGGCGGAAATAGCCTTCTCCACTCGGACCAAATCCGACTCCGGGAGTTCCCACTATATTAAGTTCATTTAGCAATTTATCAAAGAACTCCCAAGAGCTAATGCCATCCGGTGTCTTCATCCATAAATAAGGAGCGTTTACACCACCAAAAACCTCAAGACCTGCCGCTGTCAATGATTGCTTCATCAGGCGGGCATTGTCAAGATAATAATTCAACATCTCTCTTACCTGAGCCTTACCCTCTTGTGAGTAAACAGCCTCAGCCGCACGCTGTATTATATAAGCCGTACCATTAAATTTTGTACACTGACGACGGTTCCACAATCTGTTAAGAGACACTCTGTCTCCGTTTGATCTCTTTGCAGTCACTGTTTTTGGCACAACAGTATAACCACATCTCAATCCTGTAAAACCAGCCGTTTTAGAGAAGCTTCTGAATTCAATAGCACATTTCTCTGCACCTGGAATCTCATATATCGAATGAGGAACGCTTTCCTCTGTAATAAAAGCTTCATATGCCGCGTCAAACATGATCAAAGAGTCATTTTCAATCGCGTAATCAACCCAAACCTTAAGCTGGTCGCGTGTCAGAGTCGTTCCTGTCGGATTGTTAGGATAACACAGATAGATAACATCCGGTCTTTCTGTAGGCAATGAAGGGACAAATCCATTTGCTGTCGTGCAAGACATATAAATAATCTTACTCCATTTACCATCAACAAGCTCTCCTGCTCTGCCGCCCATCACATTAGTATCTACATATACAGGGTAAACAGGATCCGTAACAGCTATCACATTGTCAGCTCCGAGTATATCACCGATATTACCTGTATCGCTTTTTGCTCCGTCACTAACAAAAATATCATCCGCTTCGATAGATATTCCTCTGTCTGTAAAATCATTTTTCAGGATTGTTTCACGCAAGAAAGCATATCCCTGCTCCGGTCCGTATCCATGAAATGAAGAAGAAGAAGCCATATCGTCTACTGCCTTATGCAGTGCTTCTGTTACTGCTTTTGGAAGGGGAAGTGTGACATCACCAATACCCATTCTTATTATTTTAGAATCAGGGTGTGCCTCTTTATATTTATTTACCCTTGAAGCGATCTCTGAAAAAAGATAGCTTTCAGGAAGTTTTAAAAAGTTTTCGTTTACCGAAGCCATATATATTTGTTTTATTCTGTTGTTTTATTTTTCTGTTTACCAATTGAATTGACCTTCAAAAACAGTTTCAGCCGGTCCGCTCATCAATATTCTGTTTGTATCCTCAAGCCATTCAATCTCAAGCATACCGCCTAATAGCTGTAATTTAGCTTTTCTCTGTGTCAGTCCGTTAAGAACGCACGCTACAAGTGTAGCGCATGCTCCAGTACCGCATGCAAGTGTTTCGCCGGCTCCTCTTTCCCAAACTCTCATCTTTATAAGTTCCGGAGACACAACCTGAGTAAACTCAGTATTTGTCCTTTTAGGGAAGCGTGGATGGTTTTCAAAGTCAGGACCTATCTTTTCGATATCCAGATTATCAATATCACCCATAAACACTACAGCATGAGGGTTGCCCATCGACACACATGTCACATTATATTCTTTATCGCCTATCGCTATAGGCTCATCTATCACAACCTCTCTTTCTGACACAAACGGTATCTGAGACGGTACAAGACACGGTTCTCCCATATCAACTGTAACCCAATTTACCTTATCATCATCATCTGTAAAAAGAGAAAGAACCTTAACCCCCGCTTTTGTTTCAAGTGTAATCTCTTTTTCAGTGGTCAGTTTCTTATCATATACAAATTTACCTACACATCTTGTAGCATTACCGCACATTTCAGCCTCTGAGCCATCTGAATTAAACATCCTCATTCTGAAATCACAACTCTCAGACGGCATTATCAAAACCAGCCCGTCTGATCCAATCCCGAAGTGACGATCACTAACCCATTTCGCCATCTCTGAAGGATCTTCTATTTTTTGTTCGAAGCAGCTGATATACACATAATCATTGCCTGCCCCATGCATTTTAGTAAATTGTATTTGTCGTTTCATTTTTCTGTATTTACCATATAAAAGCTATGCTTTTGTTATGATTACACTGCAAATATAATGCATTTTGTCAACATACAAAACATTTCATAGAAAAAGTTTTGTAATTTTTTATTTTATATAGATCGGAAGAGCGTCGTGTAGGAAAGAGTGTACGTCCTGGTGTAGATCTC
>CAMTOT010000180.1 GCA_947074165.1 uncultured Bacteroidales bacterium | reverse complement strand
AATTCTTTTTGATGATTTAGATTCAAACTCAGAAATTAACGTTAGTGCAAGTGGTGTAGGTCTTATTGAGTTACAAACAGAAATTGATCCTGTCGAAGGTAAATATTATTATTTTGAATATACCCCTACTTCAAGACCAGGTGTGATTAATATAGAATTCACAAGAACGATATCTACTGTAAATATAGTTAAGAAAAATAATGCATTGGGTAGTGTATTTGTCACTAGAGGAAATAATTCAGTAAGTATTCCGGAAGGGACTACATACCACGAGTTTTCTTTAGGGCAAATATTGAAAGTGACACCATCTGATTTGGACGATTATATCTGTTCCGTTTCTGTAAATGGTAATACAATAGCATCTAAATCAACAAGTCCTGTTACCTATAATATTGTTCCCAAAGACAATATTGACATAATCTTTGATCTGGCGACTTTTTATGAGATTTTCGCATATTCTAATACAGTTGGTGGTAGCGTGTCAGTCGAAGCTAACAGAGTAATGCAAGGTAACAATGCGCGTTTCTTCTTTTCTCCAAATGATGGATACCGTGTATCTTCAGCTATGCTAAATGGAGTGGATAGAAAAGACCTGATTGTGAATAATGTGTTAGAGTATTCTATATCTGGAACAACAATCCTAAATGTTACTTGGGAATATATACCTCAACCATATGTTAATGGTAATTTAAGCCCAAATAACCATTCAATTTCAAATCTTTCAGAAATTGTGCTTAATGGTGCGTGGACATCCTCAAATTTTGTTGCATTAGGAGCTGTTCTTAATGGATCATCTAATTTGACAAGATTAGTATTTGGTTCAGATTTTGAATCTGCTAATGGTGCTGATATTAATGGTGCATTCTCTAACTGTAAAAATCTTAAGACTATAACATCTGAGTTATCTTCTGATATGTCAATGTCATTAAGTATGAGCGGTGCCTTTTACGGGTGTTCTTCTCTTGAGTCAGCGTCATTTGATTATTTAAGCGGGATCTATGAGATGAGTAATACTTTTGGCGGATGTACATCTTTGACAAGTGTTATTCTTGAGAAAGTACCGTCAGTAGGATATTCAACATTCAACAACGCGAATACAAACTGTCTTGTATATCTTAAAGGTGGATCAAGCAGTTATCCTTCAGGCTGGAATAACAGTGTGCTTCTTATTCATAATAGTGCTACGCTTTACTCGTATACGCTTGATGCAAACCAACCATTTAACTGCCCTACTGCGTTCAGAGCTAATCACAGAATCTCTTATGTACGCTCTTTCTTGCCTGCGACTGCGGCTGGAGCAGGATGGGAAACAATAACTCTGCCATTTGCGCCACAAAGTATAAGAGGAGTAATTGGTGGTGACGGAAGCGGTATTCAGTCAGGTGATTCAAGAGAAACAGAAATACAGTTCTTTAATAAAGGACAGCAGAGCGGAGCTCATTTCTGGATAAGAGAGTATACCGGATTTAATTCAGGTACTTTTGAATTAGGTTTTGATGACGCGAATAATTTCTACGCTAATACACCATATAATATTGCTTTACCGGGTGGTTCATTTGGTGATGGCAACAGACTTGACGCACGTCCTATAACATTCTCGGCAACAAGTACTCTTATCCCGGCGACAACAGATCTTTCTGTATCTATAAACGGTGCTTCTTATGTTGGTACTCTTGCGCCTCAGACAATGAGCAGTAATCAATATACACTTTCTTCTACAGGTACTTCGTTTATTAATGCAGGAACAAGAACAAGTAATCCTTTCCGTGGATATATTGAAACAGCTTCGGCTTCTGCAGTTGCTCTTAAAATTGTAGCTGGCAGCAATATCGGAACAGGTCTTGAGCTTGTTAAAGATGATCTTGTAGGTTCGAGAGATATCGCAAAAGTTTATGCTACAAAAGGCGCTATTATGGTTGAAGCTACTAAGGCAGGTACATTGCTTATACATACAATAAACGGAACACTTGTAAATCAGGTTGAAGTAACAGAAGGAACTAACCGAGTATCGGTAGCTGCGGGAACTTATCTGGTTAATGGAAATAAAGTGATTGTTTATTAATTAATTTGTATATTTAAATAAGATTTATATTAAGGCATGAAAAAAAATATTTATTTGAAACCTTCAATCGAGATGATTGAACTTCATACAGAAGGGGTAATAGCAGTATCTGGGCTTACTAATACTATTACTAATCCAGGCATAAATAACTCCTCTAATGGTAGTTCTTCTTCATCTACGATAGGAACTATATCAAAGCAGGATGTTCATCCATGGTCTGGAAAATACTCTAACTAAACGTATAAGAAGCTGTCGCAGATATTTGTGACAGCTTTTTTTAATTTAATTCCCTTTTTAATAAGAACTATTGAAAAATTTAATCTCTTACTCTAAGTTTTATAAATATATGCTAAGCATGAAAAGATCTGTTTTTCTATTACTGGCCGCTGTGTCTGTAAACTCTATGGCTAATAATCACGAAGCCATAAATAAAAATAATGAAAGTGACCATAGTACTATGACTGTGCTAAGGAAATTAAACAAGTCTGAAGCAGAAATAAATGCGACTATTAAAGTTGCGGCAAATGTGACACCTGCGTCTTATGGTGTGCCAGACGGAGTGTTATTTCAATCGCCAACAATAAAATTCGGTTATACAGAACCGACAGCAATAGGTCCGTCAAATATAGAGATGGTGTTTACAGTAGCTAATCCTGATGAGGAATCATATTATTGCTGGAATTATAGCCTGATTGATGACTATAGCCAGGACCCGGTTTTGATGCCTGTAGTAGAGAGTACATCATTGACATTACCCGCACAGTATAAATCTGTGTACGCTATGCCTGAGTTGATAAGCAGGTCAGGAAATACGGAGTCTTCGTATCAACTTGGGAAAGAATATTTCTTTAATGACTTTAATGTTATTCCTAAATACAGACAATCAGGTACATCGTTTACAAAAAGAAACGCAAGTACAAATGAAATTGTTGAGTTCTCTGGTTTTACAAATGCCGATCTTGATATGGGTATCAGTTTAGGACGATATGCTACGGATCCTATATCGAAAGTAAGCGCTTATATGTTTGGTACAGGTTGTGATAAATTTCCGGAGACAGGTATCTCTAATGGAATAAACTCTGTTCTTGCCCGTTTTGATCGTCCGGCTTCAGCTTTAAGCTTCAACGCGGTTGATATTCTGCTTGATACTATTGTCGCTCCTCAGGATGTAAATTTCTATTGTCATGTGATAAGAATAAAAGAGGAGCTTAATGGTATAAAACCTGTTTATCTTGATACAATCGCAGTGGCAAAAGCAAGCATGAAGAATGTTTATACAGAGTCATATGCATGGCTTCAGTTTACCGAGTTTTATAAGACCGATAAATTTACTCAGAATGAAAAAATTGCTGATTTCACAATGACAGAAGCTTTTGTCATAGAGATATCAGGATTTAATAAGCAGGGGGTGATTTTCGGTCCGGTTACAGAGCGAATGGTAAAGGACAGTCATAAAGTAAAATCATTTTTCACAACCGTAGATAATGGAGATAGATCTATATGCCATTGGGGAGATAATACACCTAACGTTTTTATATCTCTTCGCAACGCTGCTTATGGTTATATAAGACCGGATAAAAGTAAGATTGACATAAATAAGGATGGTGGTGAGTTTGTAGTAAGGGTTAGTCCTTTGTTTAATAATGTAAATCCTATTTTTGGAGATGGTGAAAAAGGGCTTCCCGAATGGCTTTATATTGAGCAGAACGAAAACTATATATCTCCTGAAATATGGTACTCTGATATAATATTGTATGTTAATCCGCTGCCTCAAGGTGCTCCTGCAAGAAGTTATAATCTTAAGCTTGGTAATTATGGTGGAAGAGAGTCTGTTGAGATAATCCAGCATAGTGCGACAGGTGTTGACGGCATAGATGCAAATACAGGAATTAAAGTCAGATTCACTGCTGATAAACTTGTGGTTGAGTCACTGTGTCAGACTACAATGTCGGTGTATAATGTGTCAGGGAAACTGATGGGTAATTATGTAATAAACGGTGATGAAATTTTTGATGCATCATCATATTTATCGGGTCTTTATATCATAAAATTCAGCGAAGGCAATGTTGTTAAGTTGATAAAATAAAAATTACAGGTCTTAATTTATCCACATTTTGAGTTAATTTTTTACATGTCCGCTTTTTTCTCTCTTATACTTTTGCATTTAGTATAATTGTATATAAAAAGGTTATCATGAAAAAATCTAAACTACTTGTTGTTGCTTTGATGTTAATTTCCTCTTTTAGTGCGGGAGCGGCTCTAAATATAAAAGAGGCAGAGGGTTGGTTTGAGTCCGGTTATGTTACCTGGGATTTAATGTCTGACGCTAAGACATATAATGTTTATTATAGAGAAAATGGTGGAGCCTATATTCAGCTTGATCATCAGTTAGTGCGCAATTACGGAAGCTACGGAAGGGCTGATGTACTGGGAATCGCTGCCGGAGATTATCAGTTTAAGGTGATACCCGTAGACGTTAGTCTTAATGAGATGAACAGCGAAATGGCTGTATCTGATGTATTTTCAGTCAGGGAGCATAATAGAGACGGATTTGCTCATTTTAATCACACTGAGGGCATTGGGGCATATAAAGACAACGGAGAGTTGAAAGACAATGCGAAAGTGCTTTATATAACGTCTGAGACGGCGAAAACAGTATCTACTGATATCATAGTTGATTCGAAAGGAAAAACTATGACTTATACCGGATTTCAGAATATTATAGACGGATACCAGAAAGGCTATGATAATACTCCTATAGCATTTCGTATTATCGGGACTCTGCATGAAAATGATATGGATAAGTTTAGCAGTTCAGCGGAAGGTTTGCAGATTAAAGGCAATAAGGCATACAGCACAATGAATCTCACAATAGAGGGTGTCGGCAATGATGCTACTATTTATAGTTTTGGTATTCTTCTACGTAACTGTAAGAGTGTTGAATTGAGAAATTTTGCTATCATGCTTTGTTGGGATGACTGCCTTTCTCTTGATACTGATAATTCCAATATCTGGGTACACAATATTGACTTCTTTTATGGTAAAAAAGGTAGCGCTTCAGACCAGGTAAAAGGAGACGGTTCACTTGATCTTAAAGGAAACTCTAAGTATCTGACACTTTCTTACAATCACTTTTGGGATTCGGGCAAGATGTCGCTGTGTGGTATGAAATCAGAATCAGGTGAAAACTTTATATCATATCATCATAACTGGTTTGACAGAAGCGATTCACGTCATCCGCGTGTACGTACTATGACAGTGCATGTGTTTAATAACTATTATGACGGTAATTCTAAATATGGTGTTGGAGCATGTATGGGGTCTAACATATTTGTGGAGAATAACTACTTCAGAAATACCTCCAGGCCAATGATGAGCTCTAAACAGGGTACCGACGCAACCGGAGACGGAACATTCTCAGGCGAAAACGGAGGTATGATTAAATCGTTTGGAAACCACTTTACTGAAAAGAGTTCCTCATTTAGTCTTATTACCCATAAGCAAAGCGCTAAAAGCTTTGATTGTTATGAAGCAGACAGCAGAGATGAACTTGTACCGTCAACCTTTAAAACAATAGCAGGTGGAACTGTATATAACAACTTTGATACAGATACCTCTAAAATGTATAAGTATACGCCTGATGCGGCTGAAGATGTGCGTGATATTGTAATAAGCGATGCAGGACGTATGCATGGAGGTGATTTTATCTGGAACTTTACAGCGGCTGATGACAATTCTTATGCTTTGAATGATCCTCTGAAACTTGCTATTACTAATTATACAGGTGGTTTGGTAAGTATATTTGATAAAGCACCGGGTTATGGTACTTCTATTGATAACACACTGCAGGAGCAGCAGCAAGGTGATAATATCATTTATGATCTTACAGGTCGCAAAGTAGTTAATCCAGGTAAGGGTGTTTATATCCGTAATGGAAAGAAGTTTATGATCAGATAATCGTAAAACTATTATAATAAAAAAGAGAAGAGCTATTCTTTACATATAACAGTAAAGAATAGCTCTTCTCTTTTTTTGTATTAATAGATCGGAAGAGCACACGTCTGAACTCCAGTCACCGCTCATTATT
>CAMTOT010000179.1 GCA_947074165.1 uncultured Bacteroidales bacterium | reverse complement strand
AGCGGTTGCACTTTCCGGCAACCGTTGATTCATATATAGTATTGGTTGGGATATTTTTGAAAAGGTATTAGCATACACGATCCATTTTTTTAGCATAGAAAAGAGGCTGTCTAAACATTTTATTGTTAGACAGCCTCTTTTTACTTTGGAATGACCTGATTCACAGATTGGAATCTACAGTGTATAAACCGACAAATACTTTCCTATATGCTTTTAGTCAGGGCATTATTGCTTGACGTGTAGTTATTATTGATACTTAATTTCTAATTTGTGATTATAGTTCTCTTTCATCTCAATCTGAGAACCGTCTTTTACAATTAAATCAATATTGCCCATATTAAACCCTTCGGTATAACTCATAATACCTGCTTTTTCAGTGCTGGCTTTAATATTATGAATGTAGAAGTCTTTTAGTCTTAAATCATTACTGTGCCCTGAGGCTGATATAAACTGTTCGGCATCTTTAGCATCAACATTACTGAAATATACATTTCTAAACCTCGGGTATCCTTTTTCTTCCGGTAAAACAGGTGTAAGCATTGTAGTCCAGTGTTCTGGTATATCTGTGTCCTGATACTCAGCCGGAAGTTTAGAGTAGCTGTAAGACGGATGCCAGTTTAGGTCCGCGGCAAGGATATTTTTTACGCTGTCCGCTTTTACATTTGTCATGTAAATGTTTTCAACTGTTCCTCCACGGTTCATTGCTGATTTCAATCTTAACGCAGTATAAGTACCGTATGCGTGAAGGTTGTATCCCAGTACATTTCTTATACTACCGGATGTTTCACTACCACACGTGATTAGTCCTGCTCCTTTTCTTGCGATACAGTTTCTGATAACAATGTTTTCAGTTGGTCTGTTTACGCGTAGTCCGTCAGCGTCACGACCCGCTTTGAGACAATAATTATCATCATTGCAATCGACATCGCAGTTTTCAATGAGAATATTAGAACTTGAGTCGATATCTATACCGTCTGTACTTGGACCGTGTCCACCTATATTATTATTAACGATTAATGCGTCGAGCGTACACTGATCTGAATAAAGAATCTGACAAGCCCAGAACCCAGTACGCATAATCGTAAAGTCTTTAAGAGTGATATTCTTGCTGTTTGAAACAAGCAAACCTCTTACCCTTTTACAATCGTAATCAACAATCCATCTCAGCCCTCGTGCTGTGTAGTCTTTTCGCAATTCCCAGTATTTATTCCAGAATACTTCACCTTTACAATCTATGGTTCCTTTTCCGCTTATCATAGCGTTTGAAGCGTCGAGAATGTTTATCACAGCGCAAGGCCAGGTCATCTCAATTCCGGCTATGCGAGATTGCATCTCCGGGTATAATTCAATGTCGGTTGACGCAATTATAACTGTATTTTTATCAAGTTCGAAATTGACATTACTTTTAATAAACAGTGCTCCGGTAAGGAAATGCCCCGCCGGCATTTTTACTGTACCTCCCCCCTGTGCATGGCACACATCAATGGCGTGTTGTATTGCGTCTGTATTGAGTGTTGTTGAATCATTGATAAGTCCGTAGTCTGCCACATTAAATATCTGCCCTGAGGGTATAGTTTTGGCTCCTACATTTTTAGTCCAGTCAAGATTTGGAGAAACGACCTCTTTCCCCCAATCGAAATCGGGGTATAATTCTGAAGTAGTATTATTCTTATTTCCGCCATTACAAGAATTAAAAAATAGAGTAGATACGGCAAAAACTGAATATAAAGTGCCTTTTAGTAGTATGTTCATCATCATCGATTAGTTAATTTTGGGTTTCAGTTCATTGGGACTCCCTTTTGTATATGATTTAATTTCATCTGAAACCTTTGTATATAAATCATTAATCATATCAGTTGTAATATTATGTTGCGGTCTGAAATTGTCAGAATTCATGTAGTCAAGAATAGATTTTCTCATCTGTCTTGCTACAATTCTCTTTTCGTCATCACCTGTAATATTCATAGTTGTCATCATTAGCTTCCCGTTCAAAACATTAGCTTCAAACAACATACCTATTTTACGGCTTATAAACCATGTGTCGATATTCTGTACGAGTGGTTGGAAATCATCCGGAAAGTCGGTAAACTGCATGATTTGTCCACGGTTTATTAGTTCCCACCACTGCAGATTACTATGATATTCTGTAGGGAAGTTATTGAAAACATTATGGTTTGGATTGACGTATATTCCGGTAGTATGAGGCGGACGCATTTTAAACCATGATGTGTTCCAAAAAGCAGGAGTAAAGTATTGTACAATATCTTTTCCGTAATTTATTTTTCCGGCTGCCGTAATAAGTACTTTTCCGCCTTTTCCGAGTATATCCAATGCCTTTGAGTCGAGAGAGTCTGTTATATACACCTCTCCTTTATCAATGCTCTGTTTTTCAGGGTAAACCCAAAATTCCCAGCTGTTTGTCGCTCCGGTATCTTTTATGTTTACCTCAAGGGATAGCTTTTTAGCTTCTTTGAAACTGCTTAAATTAAACTCTACGGAGCCTATTTTATTCATATTGCCAACAGGAATATCCGTTTTATTAAAGCAGCCATTATAGTATATCTTGCCGTATTGATCTTTAATCGTATACTCTATAATAGCATTATTGATAGATTTCTTTCCAAAATGAGACACTTCAATATCCGCATTGAATGATTCTGAATTTGTATAAGTAAATTTATCGGTACGCATAAGAGGTACAGTGGCAGAACAGAATTTACGCCATTCGGATGCGTTAATGTATCCTTTTTCCTCAAAGAACACATCAAGCACACCAACAAGAGCTGTGCCCTGTCCGGAATAATCGTTGAGTGCGAGTAGTTGAAATCCGGCGTAATCTGGTGTACGAAGAGTTTTTTCAATCTCATATTTATAGCATAAAGCTTGTAGTTTCCCGCTTGCCATCATAAATTTATGAGCCATGTTTCCCATGTTGTTGTCTGAAAGAAAATCGCGGAAAATTTCAAAATTCTTAGCCTTGTTTACGCCTGTATATTTAGAAATTTCTTCAAAATTAGGAAATGCGCACCATTGCCCTGTTTCGTGAGAAACATAAGGCTGTGTTATTGTATCTATTCTGTTTTGCAGTCTGTAATCATCATTTGTCATTGGCTGTGTGTTTCGCCATGTTAACCCTCTGGCTCCTGCTTTTACGTGAAACTCATTTTTTGGTTGCCACTGCCATCCCTGTCCTACGGAAGCACCTGTATATACACGACGCGGATCAGTGTTTTTCCAATAGTCAACAAAGTCAGATACCCATTTCACCCATCTTCCGCTTGGTTCGTTTCCGCAAGCAAGCATACAGTATGATGCGTAGTTGCCATATTGCTTCGTCAAAGCTATCGTCTCGTCCATCAGATACTTATCAATCGGCTCTCCGTTACCAAGTTTTACACCATGGTTTGGCCAGCTCGGACCTTCCGGCTGAATGTAAAATCCGACCATGTCGGCAGCTATGAATGCAGCTTCAGGAGGACAAAATGAGTGAAATCTCATATGGTTAAGTCCATAGTTTTTACAAATACGAAATACTCTCTCCCAGCTTTCCACATCCATAGGCGCATAACCTGTTTTAGGAAAACAGCAGTTCTCAACAGTCCCTCTTAGCATTGTTTTTCTACCGTTGACATAAAACCATTTACCTTCAATTTCAAATTTTCTTACACCGAATTGTACGTCTTTAGATATAGAGCTTTTACCGTTAGTTATTTCCGCAGTAAGCATATATAAAGCAGGGTCAAATTCATCCCAAAGAAGCATATCATCTCCAAGAGGTAGTATTATTTCATCAGAGCATATACCATTACTAAGTGTAATATTATGAGTTTTTGCAGGTATAATGTGTTGTTTATCTGTATTGAAGCTTTTTGCCGTTATTTTAAGGTTAAGTGATGAGTTTTTTCTATTATCACTCTTTACTGTCAGCCTTATTTTTGCCTGTTTGTTATCAGGTTCGGGATATATCTGTATGTCCTCAAAATAGAAAGAAGGCATAGTTTTGATTGATATATCACCGACTATTCCGTTCCAGTTACCTTGTGTCTGATCAGTTATACTATGAGAGTCAGGACCTACATTAATATCTTTTATTCTATTATCTACACGTATTGTGATTGTACATTTATTTCCTTTTATGTAAGGAGTAATATCATATACATGAGGCACGCAAAGACTGTTTTGAGATCCTGCATTATTATTATTTATCCATACTGTAGTCTCTATATGAGGTCTTTCAAGGTTAAGTATAACTCTCTCACCTTTAGAATAAGATGATAAGTTTACCTCTTTCTGATACCAAGCCACTCCTACATAATGACAATCCGGAGTTAAGAAGAATGGTAGTTTAATATTGCCGTCTATGCGGTATTTTTCCATTTTCGGATTAAAGTAATACGCGCTGTCATAAAGACTTCCTGTCCACTGAGTTGTAGCGGATACCGGATCACCTTTTAATTTTTCAGGAATAGATCCCGGCAGATTTATATTGTCGGATAAGTTTCTGTTAAACCATTTCTCAGATACTCCAATATCGTGTCTGTCTTTTTCGAAAGACCAGGTTCCCGCAAGATTAATCTTGTTTTCTGCATTTATAATAAATGTGAATAGAATTAATAAAGCAGATAGTGCTTTTCTTTTCATAACTATTAGATTGAGAATAAATTTTGATGATGCTAAATTAATTTTTCGTAAATGTTAGTGAAATAGATATAAGTTCATAACAATGTAATATTGTGTTTAATGCTTTGTACGTGTGATATCGTACAATAATACATTCGTGTAAACATAGTGTCAGAGTGTAAAAATGTTTTTTTCTGTATGATGAAAATAATGCGTTTTGACGTTGTCAGGTTGTGAAATCTGTATGCCGAGAGGTGTTTTTTATTAATGTAAATGGCTGAATAAGTTAAATAAATGGCTCGTTTGTTGCTTTAGAGGTAGATGAAAAGTGTCTTTTTGGTGGATATAAGGTGCTTATGGGTGGTTAATGTTAACTGTGGATAAAAGTGTAAAATGATGGTTGTCTGTTTTTACATTGATTTGTACAATACTACATTGTAATAGTAGTGAGGGCATGATATTTTTGAATAAAAATTAATGTTGGGGTATAATCTTATTGTATTTGACCCGGGTTGAATTTTTTTTTATGACTTAATCGGATTTAGAGGGGAATGAAACACATATATGGTTTATCCATATAATAATACGCATAGAAAAACAAAATTATCAATATAATAATCTAATAACATGAAAGACGAAAGTAATCTTTTGATGAAATTTCGCGGAATTTATGCACCATACGGTCATTTATTCAAAGGAGTGGCATTAACGTCGCTGCTTGTGTTGTCGGGTTCTTGTCAGTCTGAGTTTGAAAAGTATTATGAAGAACCAAGCTGGCTTGAAGGCAATGCATACGAAGTTTTAAAAGAAAAGGGTAATTTTAATAGCTATCTACAACTTGTAGAAAGAACGCTTTATTCCAAAGTGATACACGGTTCGGGTAGTTTTACCTTCCTTGCTCCTAATGATAAGGCTTTTGATGAATATCTTCAATCTAAAGGATATAATTCAGTCTATGATATCCCTTCTAAAGAAGCGGCAGATATTGTATCTTTTTCCTTTATCTATAATCAGTATTCAGCTGCAAATCTTGGAAATTCATGGCTTGCCTCTGCAGAATGGGAACTTGGCGCTTCTGTCAGAAAACGTACTCCGTCATATAAAGCATTATATAAGGATCTGGTAAATGGCGATTCGGTGTATGTTTTTGATGATTCTGCAATAAATGCATTTGTTGATACATGGCATAATAACAGATATTTGTCTGTATTTACACCGACATATTTTTCTTCAAATGGGTTACAATCATCCGATTATAATAATTTTTATAATACATCGGAGTTTTCTCAATATGGCAATATCTATGGCGCTAAGATTGTTACACCGGATATGTTTATTTCGCATGGCGTAATACATGAGATTGACAAGGTGATAGAAGTGCCTAAGAATATGGATGAGATGATAATGCAATATGCAGAAGATCCGTCCAGGTCAAGTGAAGGGTGGAAGCGTTTTAAAGATGTGATTCTTCATAAATATTCAGATGGAACATATCAGTTCATTTATTTTACGGAAGATACTAAGGCTGCGACTTATTATAAAAAAGTTTATCCTGAAATGGAAGCCGAGCTAAATAAGGTTTATTCAAA
>CAMTOT010000178.1 GCA_947074165.1 uncultured Bacteroidales bacterium | reverse complement strand
TCGATTGTTTGTTCGAATGATCCGGGGACACCCTAACTCTACACCAGGACGTACCCTCTTTCCCTCACGCCGCTCTTCCGATCTCACATTTAAAATTTATCATTTATGAACAAAAAACTACTTTTGGCGACCCTTCTAACCTCGTCAGTATCAATTGCCAATGCCGATTGGCAAAAAGTAAAAGAGTATGATTTTACCGTGTATAGTGCTGAGACGGTAGCTAATCTTACGGAAGAAGCAAATGCATCTCCGGCCGGCCCTCTTTGGTATGTTGCTTCGGATGACATTATTGATGCCGATGCTAAAGTATACAAAAGATTTAAAGGTTTAACCGGAAAAAAATCGCCAACAGCACAATTATATGCTAACGGTGAGTTGATTAAAGAGATTGAATGTATAGGCTTCCCATCAATGGATGCAAAGGATTTTACTCTTCGCCATAACTATGGAGAAACAAGTAATGGATTTCAGCTTGGCTCATCAAATAAAGATATTAAGCTATTGGGTCTTGAAACCGGACAAATGATAGAATTCTCATTTACAAGCTCAAATACTACTCCAAGAGGATTCACAGGAGCAAAAGGACTTGAGCTTTGTGATCAGACTTTCCCTGTTAATTCATCAGGTGAGATTGCTATGGTGAAAGCCATCGTTAACAATCCTGAGACTGCTGCTCTTACATGGGGTGCCGGTATTATCTTAAAAGGTATGACTGTATACGAAGATATCGAAGTAGTAGAGACTCCTAAGAAGATAGCATATTTCTATGATTCGTCTTATAATGCTGCTCAATATATCGGGACAGAGTCAGATCCTGTATATCCGGCATTGGCCGATTATTACGATGTAGAAAAGATCGATATTAAAGATCTCAATGTAGAAGATATTGCCGGATACGCTACAGGCTATGATGCTATATTTATTACTGAAGCTATCGGCGGGAAAGATGTAAAAGGAATAGCGCTAAAAGAACTTGTTGGTGTGGTTCCTATGGTAAATACAAAGTCTTTCTTTTATACATCGGGCAGATGGTCATGGGCTACACCTGCTAACCCAAGTCCTAAAACACCTTCTGTAACTCTTACAGAAGAAGGTAAATCTCATATACTATTTACAAATACAGATGCAGACGAAGACGGTGTCGTAATGCTTTATGACGGAACAAGTCCAGCTAATAATTATGTACAGGGATGGACTGCGTCCGAATCTGATCTTATCGCTTCAGACGTTGTTTTGGCTATGGCCGGTTCTGCCTCCGCTATACATGAACATACTACGACTGATGGTGCAAACTATGTACTTATACCACTTTCAAGTGACGGAATAAATACGGCTACCTCTAATGCGCTAAGATTACTTGTCGATGCTTGTGATTATGTAATAAATGGGAAAGTATCGTTAAAAGCAAGAAAACCGTCAATTACAGCGGAAGATATTGAAAATGGTAAACTTATCACAATCGTTTCAGAAACCGAAGGCGCTACAATATATTATACGCTTGACGGTACTAAACCGACTAAAAAATCCAATGTTTATACAGAGCCTTTTACTCTTGATAAAACAACAACAGTTATCGCAATAGCCGCAAAAGAAGATTATGTAACTTCAGCTTCACAAAGCGAAAGTTATGATATTAACGCTACTGTAGCTATGCCGGCTGTTGTAGCAGAATCATTTGGAAAAGGTCTGATGCTATCAATCTATACAACAACGTCTGAAGCATCTATATATTACACTATAGACGGTACAGAACCGACTACAGAATCAACAGTATATTCATCACCATTCTTTATTGAGAATAATACATTGGTAAAAGCAATAGCGGTGAAAGATGGTTATTCTGACTCAAAACTTCTACAGGAAGAGATTATTGTTCCGCTTTCATCAGATAAACTTTATCTTGCTTATTTCTATAACTCGACATATACGATTAAAAAAGATGGAGTAAACGTACCAACATTTGTAGCTACGGAAGACGATGCTGTGCTTGCAGCACTTAAAAATATCTATAATGTAGTACTTGTAGACGTTAATACTCTAACAGCAGCAGATGCTGGTAAATATGAAAACGGATTTGATATGCTATATATAACAGAGTCAATATCCGGTACTCATGCTTTTGGACTTGCTTTAAAGAATCTTGTTGGAGTTATTCCTATGGTTAATACAAAAGCATTCTTCTATACTTCGGGCAGATGGTCTTTTGCGGCACCTAAAAATCCGACAGATAAAACAGGGACAATGGCAGTTACGGAAACAGGAATGAGTCATGATATTTTCAAAGGTATTAATGTTGTTGACGGACTTTGTCAGGTATTTGAAGAGGTGACAGACTACAATCAGCTTCAGGCATGGGATTCACCTGAACAGGTTATTGCTCAGGATATAGTACTGTCTACAGTTGAAGATTATAACTGCGTGCATTTGCATCAGGCAGAAGGTGAAAAGGCTTATGTTCTTGTTCCATTCTCAAGTGATGACCATGAGAAAATTAATGCCAACGGTGTGAAATTACTTCTTAATGCTTGTGAGTTTGTAACAACAGGAGCGGTTGCCACATCTATCGTTAATGTTACAGATAAAGATAATAAAGAGATCTCAACTGTTGAGATTTATAATGTAAGCGGCATCAGAATATCTAAGTTGACTGACGGTGTAAACATTATAAAAACAACATATAAAGATGGCTCTGTGTCATCTCAAAAAGTTATTAAATAACCATTCTATGTGGTCTTATTCATAAATAATGCTAACGCTCCGGAGATAGAGGCATCTATCCGGAGCGTTTTTTTAGTTTATATGCTCATAAGTAATAACTTGCTTTATAAATATTCTATTATTATTTTCGTGCCACGGTATCCTTAAATGCTAAAAAGAAAAATATACAACCCTATAAATTAATGTTTCAATGAAGAAAACTCTTATCGTATCTATGATCTCTATGGCAACAGTCTCTTGTACGAGTACAAGTTCGCCATGGGACGACGCGCTTAAACTTGAAAAGTCTATAAAGCGTGTATCTTTTCCCGAGACCGTATTTAATATCACAGACTTCGGCGCGGTTGCAAATGATTCTTTAACTCTTAATCATGACGCGATCAACGGTGCTATTATAGCTTGTAACGCAAACGGAGGTGGTAAAGTGATTGTACCTGCGGGTGAATATTATACCGGACCAATTGAACTTCAAAGCAATGTAAACCTTCATCTGGAAGAGGGCGCGCATTTATTGTTCTCTACCGATACTGACCTGTATCTGCCTGCTGTACTTACCCGCTGGGAAGGTGTTGACTGTTATAATTACCGACCTCTTATATATGCTTATCAGGCGGAAAATATCGCTATAACAGGAAAAGGAACAATAAACGGACAAGGTTCAAAAGAAGCATGGTGGCCAATGAACGGAAATAAACGTTATGGAGCCCGTGAAGGCATTATCTCTCAGAGAGACGGAGGCCGTAATAAACTGCTTCGCGCCGCTGAAGATGAAACTCCTGTTGAGACCAGGGTGTACGGACACGAAGAAGCTCTTCGTCCGCAATTAATAAACTTCTATGAATGTAAAACTGCCCTTATACAAGATGTTACTCTAAGAAACTCTCCTTTCTGGGTAATTCACCCGATATTCTGTGAAGACCTGGTGGTGAAAGGTGTGAAGATATTCAGTCTCGGACCAAATTCAGACGGATGTGATCCTGAATCATGCAACAGAGTACTTATCGAAGACTGTTATTTTGATACAGGAGATGACTGTATAGCTATTAAATCAGGAAGAAACAAAGATGGCCGTAAATGGGATATCCCATCGCAGAATATGATTGTACGTAACTGTCGTATGAAAAATGGGCACGGAGGTGTAGTTGTTGGAAGTGAGATCTCAGGAGGGTACCGAAATCTGTATGTTGAAAACTGTGTTATGGACAGCCCTCAGCTGGATAGAGTAATTCGTATTAAAACAAACAACTGTCGAGGCGGTATTATTGAAAATATCTTTGTCCGCAATATTGAAGTAGGACAGTGTAAAGAAGCCGTACTTCGTATTAATCTTTTGTATGAATCAAACGAAGACTGTGACAGAAGTTTCCCTCCAGTAGTGCGTAACGTGCATCTTGAGAACGTAACATCAAATAAAAGCCGTTACGGAGTTAAGATTGACAGTTACGAAGATTCTGAAAATGTATATGATATAAGCGTTAAGAACTGTACATTCAATAATGTTAAGTCAGGCAATGCGATAACCGGTTGCGAGCGTATATCACTTGAAGGCAGTGTATTTAATCCCGTAGAATAATAATCTACAGCAAAAAATAAAAAGGAGATGCGTCATAAATTGAGTGCATCTCCTTTGCTTTTTAACAAAAGCAGGATATTATCTTTATTCCTGCTCAAATACGATATGTTGTACAAGATTAGCCAGATATACCTCAAGATTAGTGTATTTGCCACTTAGAGTCTTCAGGTTTCCGTCGTTAGCGTTATTCGGATCAAGCCCGTAAGCTATCTCCCATATATCAGGGATACCGTCACCGTCTGTATCTGTCAGAGGTTTATAAGATTCATATACCGGCCATCCGCCTACTGCAGTCTGAGTATCTATAATACCGCCAATACTGCCGTTGCCACCGTCATTGTAAGTAATCTTTCCGGTAAAAAGCTCATTCATAATTCTCTCATCGACATTGTCTCTTGACATACTCGCACCCCCTACGGCAATTATTCTGTCGAATGCCTCGCGTGCGGTATGTGTTCTTACAGCGGCAACAGAAAATTCCGTATTACTCTTTATTTGCTCTTTGTCAAACGAAGTTGGATTTGGATGTATAGCGCTCCAGTTATCAGAATTAACAGCCGCGTTATCGCCGCCGTCTTTTAGTAACATAAAGTTATCGCTCACATAGAAAGTTCCCCATACGCCTGCTGCCTGACTATTATTGCCGTTGTCAGCGTTTGGCTGAAATATTCTTTTATCGTTTTTAGAAACATCACCCGGTTTGTAATAGTTATTAACAAGGTTGTAGCTACCACCTTCACCGGCATACGCAGAGTTTGATCCCCAGTTGAATATCACATTATTGCGAAAGTCAACAAGCTCTTTATCGCTGTTGTTAGAGTATCTTGATCCGCACATCCTCGGATTACGGCTATCATGATGAGCAAGCAGATTATGGTGGAATGAAGCCGGAGCTCCACCCCATATCCCACCGTATCCATGGTTACCCTTACCGTGTACAGAATTTCTTAAAGATTCAGAGATAACGCACCACTGCATTGTGAAGTTCTCGTTATCATAAAAAGAAGAACACTCATCCGTAGCCCAGCTCATAGAGCAGTGATCTATCACAATATTCTTTTTCTGTTTCCCTTCCAGAGCATCTCCCTCTACCTGCATCTCATCTCCCATGCGAAAGCGCATAAATCGGATGATAACATTATTGGCAGCTATAACCGTGGAATAATTTTTTATACATATACCGTCTCCCGGTGCTGTTTGTCCGGCTATCGTAATATCATCATTAGATATCTTTAATATGCTTTTCAACTCTATAATACCCGACACGTCAAACACGATAGTTCTCGCTCCTTTCTGTGATATAGCGTGTCGCAGAGTTCCTGTCGATCCGTCATCAAGCAGACTTGTCACGCGATATACTTTTCCTCCACGTCCGCCCGTAGTGGTTTTTGCCCCGAAACCTTCAGCGCCTGGAAAAGACTGACCGGAGAATATAGATACATCTCCATATTCAGTATTTGCCTTAGCAAACTGTACAAACTTTGTTTTCGCGTACAGTGAATTATCTTTTAAGGTTATCACAACATTAGTTTCTACAGGCTTAACCGCATTGTTTTCATTTTTTACCTTAAAGGCTATCACAGAGCGGTTGGAGTTCTCTTCATCCCATTCAATCTGTTCCGAATCCATGGCTACCGTATAGTCTCTTGTCGCGTTTATTGGAAAAGCGAAGTTTTTCGCTCCGAATGGTATAGATATTGACGAATAGTCAAAAACTATAGATGGTTCTGATTCCTCCGGAATTACCTCTTCAGGTATTTCCTCCTCAGGCTTGATATCGTCTTTTATAATCTCGTCATTGTCGCTGCATGAAGCTGCGGAAACAGCAATCAAAGAACATAATACACTCCTTGAAATAAGCTTTATATTAAAAATATTCATATATAAGGTTTAGATTTTTTGTTAATGTAGTATGATTCGGGATAGATCGGAAGAGCGTCGTGTAGGGAAAGAGTGTACGGCCTGGTGTAG
>CAMTOT010000177.1 GCA_947074165.1 uncultured Bacteroidales bacterium | reverse complement strand
TAGTCGATTTTACATTATAAACATATTGTTTGCTATTTTGATCAAACTCTTTAATCGTATATATGTATTGAGTGCCAAGATTATTTCCTGAACCCCATTCTTTATTTAGTAGATTGGCTACATTAAATACGTCAACCGATAGTTCTATGTTCTGAGTTTTATAAAATTTAAACTTCTTGGCAAGTCGAAGATCAAACGTACCGTAAAATCCGTTTATACCACCATTGCGTTCTGCCACTTTACCATAGCTTTTCTTTATATAATCCTTAATACTCTTCTCCGCGTCAGGATTATCAAGAATAGCCTGTATACCATCTTTCAAGTATTGAGGTGTAGACGAACTATTTGGATCATATATATAAGCAAGGTCATTTGTAGATACAAAATCACCGTTCACATTACCGCTTACCACCATAGAGTATCTCGTGCCGCCGATTCCTGAATAGCGAAGTCCTACACTTATCCCCCAGAAAGTAGGAAGCGTACCGTAAGCTACTACCTTATGGCGAAACTGATTATTTGAATATGTCATTTTACTCAGATCTCGTGGATCATCTACAATCATATTAGAAAGCGTAGCTGAGTTTGCCACATTTCCATTATAAGAAGTATTGTCTTTTGTATCATTCCATGTATAACTCACCGACACCTCACCATCTTTAAAGTATCTCCATGTACCGTCTACGACAAAAGCATACTGATTAACTTTTCCTTCGCTTACCAGCTCAAGTACACGACCTACTTTATCACTTTTTCTGCTATCCATCCAGTTTAACGTACCATTGGCGTTAATTTTTGATGCCGGCACGTATACTCCTCGGTCAGCCTCAGCAGAAAGACGGAAATAAGGTTGATCTACCATATTGCGGTCTACATACATATAGTTATTGCGGGCTCTTGTCATATATCCCGCCAGACTCATTTTAAGACGGTCACTAAAGAAATGTGTATATGATAAGTTAGCTTTATATACAACAGGTACTTTTGCGCCTTTTCCATTCATATTAATTGTAGGCACAGCCTGAGAGGCGATAGCAGGATTATTCAGAAGGTTTGTACCGGGAGCTGTTGAAGGATCTTTTCTGTAACTCTCAAAATCAGGTGTAGGCACAAGGTCTCCCTGCAAGTCTAAAGACACAACCTTAGTTCCGTCAAAAACCATATTATTAATCATAGCGTAATTATTTATATCGGAAGCGAATATACCACCGCCCATACGTATTACGTCTGTATGTTTATCGTTTATATCCCATGTAATCTGCACACGGGGCTGCGCCTGAAACGTTGACAACCCGTTGTCTGTGCGAAGTCCAAGTTCATCATACACAAGCTGACTGAAGTTACCCTTATTAAAATAAGTGGCCTGATCAAGACGCACACCCGCCATAACTTCAAAACCGGTAAACAGTTTAGTCTGCAACTGAGCGTATACACCTGCGTTTAGTATATTCTGCTCTACTCTCTGATCTGGATCAAGATACACCTCTCGCACGTAACGGTAAGGAGTAAGATTTTCAAAGTTATCAAGTCCTGTAAAGTAAAATCTACCGTTTGCTTCACTACCGTAGCGAGAATCCATGCGGCTGTACATCATGTCAAAACCGAATGTATAGTTTACTTTATTTGTATTGTAATAAAGATTATCCACAAGGTGAACTACATTATTATAAAAGTTCTCCGGTGAATAACGCTGACCTCCGAGCTGGATAGTCGTATATACACTTTTATCATTTATATTAGACTCTACCCTTTCCACAATTGCTCTCGGAATATTAGATGACGGCAACTGCTTATTCGGAGATGTTTCTTCTGATGTATAAAGGTGTTGTAACTTTAGCTCGTTAGTGGCACGCGGGCCAAGAACTGAACGTAAAGTAGCCATTAAACTATTGTCTACAGAGTGTACGTCACCATAAACCTCATATATATTTATTGAGCTGTTATCTCCCAATGCCTGATTATTGCGGTCGTTCACATAGTTATTGCGTATAGTAAGCAGGTTGGTAGGATTAAGCTGCCAGTCAATACGTGCAAATACAGCGTCGGTACCCTGTTTTTTATCAAATGACCCGAATTGCGGCGAGTCTGAAACACCATATTTACTACGCGCGATATCAAGGTAGCGATCTCTCGTCTCAAGAGTAAGACTATAACGGCTCTCATCTGCATCACTTTGTATATCGGCTATATATAAAGGTCGCGAGTCAGCCTGATGATCCCATGCTATAAAGAAATGAGCGCGGTCTTTAACAAGCGGTCCTCCCAAAGAGAAGCCATATTGATAAGTAGAGAAGTCGGATGTTCGTTTATTACCCCTTATATCGTATGGACTTGACAGCCAGTCGGCACGTCCATATGCAAACGCGCTACCCGTAAGCTGATTAGTACCTGATTTAGTAACCGTACTAACAGAACCTCCTCCGGCGCGTCCATTTGTTACATCATATTGGTTTGTCACAACTTTAAACTCCCTTACCGCTTCCATTGATATAGCGTATGGTCCTCCGTTTCGATTTGTAGTACCTCCTGAAGTTGGGTTTTTCGCCGTCATGCCATCAATAGTAAAATTTGTCGACGAGGCAAGCTGACCGGAAAGGCTGCTACCTGTACTAAGAGGAGATAAATCTACAAGCGATGTAAAGTTACGTCCGTTTACCGGCAGTTTGGCAATATCTCTTGCGGTTACCGATGTAGCCGCACCGGTTGTCTGAACACTGTTTTTCAAAGAATTTGCTACTACCTCTACAGTATTTATCTCTACCGCTTCCTCTTGCATTTTAAAGTTTACACGAAGCATATCACCCTGATTAAGAGAGTATCCGCTTTTCTTTTGTTCGCCGTATCCAAGATAAGAGGCTGTTACTGTATAAGGGGAACCAAGCGGTAATTGTTTGATAACATATTCGCCTTTGTCGTTAGTAACGGCTCCGGTAGTAAACCCGGTCGATTCATTACGCACTGTCAATGCAGCACCTATTACTCCTTCTCCATTTTCATCTATTACCAGGCCTGTGATGGTAGCCTGTGTTATACTTTGTGCCTTTAAGGATGGGCACACTGAAACCAGCAACAGTATAACCGTCGCCAATTTAATAAGTGTCTTCATAAATTTCTTAATGATTATTTATTATTCAAGGTCTTTATGACCGCAGAAGCTATTTTCGTAGAACTTTTCTTACTCGATTTACGCAGTCTCTCTGTGCCTTCGGGCTTCATACATGTAAAATAATTATTACCGCGTGTAATCTCATTTTTATTTTTATCAAACAGGGAATATGAAACAAAATAAAACATTGTTCTCATTGGCTGTTCCTGCCATTTTAAATAGTGCTGATTAAGTATAAGCAGATAATCTGCATCCGCCTCGGTTAGCATTTTCTCAAGTGACGAATTTTCAACATCGGAGAGATCAGCGTATATCTCCTCTTCACTACCATTTAGCTTTATTTCATTTACTACCACTCCGGCATCACACTTGCCAAAAGAAGATACAAATGTATGACCGCCAACCTTGTTAGCTGCTTCAGCTATGTTATCCGCTATTGTTTTATTAAATACAATATCAATGCTGTCTGTTGGTATACCTGTTTCCTCTGTTATCATAACATCTGGAAAGTAATTTGAATTAACATTGTCATTTAGCCCTAAAACTAAAACTTTTGGCATGGCATTTTTCTTTCTACTTACATCTTCAAAATCTTTTGAGTATGCCGAAAAGGCAACCACAGAAAACAAAACCATTGCCGTAATAATCTTAAATGCTCTCATATCAGTAATTTTTTTTAAATATGATTTCTAATTTTTAGCAAATTTAAGATACCCCGATTACAACTCTTTGACGTAGCTTTTACAATTACAATAAGATGATATTTCATATATTTTACAAAAAAAATTATCCCGTTGAAATGGATATATTTCCATTTCAACGGGATAATCTATATATAATTTTCAATCTCGGATGCTATATTGTCAACTCATTCTCATTCTTTAAATTTAATCCAATAGCGAAAACTTCTGCGATAAGCAACACGACAAGACCTGTTATTAATGGCAACAAATCTAACTGCTGCTCCGGAACAATCTTATATGATTCAAGATCAACAAATCCTTTTGTGGTTAAATAATCAAGATAACAATAAGATGAGAAAACGAAGAAATATAAAATAAGTGATAAACCAAGCTTACGCAATCGTTTCACGTTTAACCAATCAAATATAATAGACCTATTTATATTTCGGATAAAACCAACAAACGATATCAATATAAATACAAGACATGGGAACGCTAATAAAACTGATATATTTTTCAGGATATCCAAATAATTGACAGTCTGTATCTTCTGCGTTTTCACCAACATTGATTTATGAATAACCGGCATCCATATCTCAGCCTTTTTGTCATAAACAGAGTCCGTAAAATTCAGATTATCACTGGCTCTTAATTCTAACCATTTGACATCGTGCTCTTCATAACCTGCATTCCATCCGTCAATAAAATCGTCGACCCCCCAATAAAAACTATTTATTACAGATCCGAAAACTGCTAAAAAAATAAAAGTACAAATTAGATTAAGTTTTGTTTTCATATTATCTTCTCCCAAGATCATTATAAAGTTCCTGAACAAATGCTTTTACCGAGTTCTCTAATATGTGATTTTCGTCATTTTCCTTCAACTCTATCTTATCAGCATTGCAATCAAATACAAAACGCGCTGTATCGGTAACCATCCCAATTCCATTATTAAAAGAGAAATACGCAAACTTAGGATTATTCGGATTCATAATATCCTTACTGAAATCAAATTCCGAATGTTCAATATTAAGCTGAGCCAGCAGCGTTGCGGCAAGATCGTTCTGTGAACCTAATTCACTTATTATACGCGGCTCACTAACTGCTCCTCCTATCCACACCATAGGTATATGATACCTCTCAGGATCCGAATTAAGGATATTATAAGGATATTTTACGGCATGATCGGGAAGAATGACTACAAGGGTATTTTCCCAATCCTCAGTCATTTTCATCTTATCTATAAAAACACCCAGGCAACTATCCGTATAAGCAAGCGAATTAAGATACTTATCTTCGTGTCTGGACATTGGCACCTCAAATGGCTCATGACTGCTTAGTGTAAGAAAGAATTTAATAAAAGGCTTACTTTTATCTGGTGTATTTTGGATATTATCATATACATATTCAAACATCTTACCGTCATTTACACCCCATTTTGACAATCTGTCTGTTATTGGAAAATCCTTATCTCCAATCACCTTTTGCATACCGGCGCTGATAAAATAACCGCGCATATTCGTAAAATCCGCATCACCTCCATAAATAAACTCAGTGCTATATCCATTCTTTCTCAAAGATTTGGTTATAGACGGCAGTGATTGCACTTTGGCAGGATACTTCATTATCGAATTATTAGGTTGTGCCGGATAACCGCTTAATATAGATACAAGTCCACGGTCTGTACGGAAACTGTTAGCGTAGAAATTAGTAAATGCCACACCTTCATCAAAGTATGAATTAAGATTTGGCGTAATTCCTTTTTCACCACCAAGAGGTTCTATAGCTGTACCGGAAAAACCTTCGAGAACAATCATGACAATATTGGGTCTGCGGGTATTAAGCAATGAAAGCGAATCTGGTTTTAATGAGTTATCATTAGTATCTTTTAGTTTCGTAAAATATTCAAGCGATGTACCTTCATCATAAAACCTATACTCTTTGGCAAAATCATTAGTCTTAGTAAGAGAATACATAAGGCTAAATGCCGGATTAATAGCCGCGTGGTTAAGTTCCTGTTTCGGACTAAAATATACCTTTCCAAGATTCATTGTAGATACGGTCACACCACCTCGTATAAACACAAACAAAACCCCAAGTATAAGTAAATAATACAAAGGTGCTGCAACAAGGTTTTTCACATGGCGATATACCTTACAA
Organism: uncultured Bacteroidales bacterium; assembly: GCA_947074165.1. Taxonomy (GTDB): domain Bacteria; phylum Bacteroidota; class Bacteroidia; order Bacteroidales; family JAUNSR01; genus JAUNSR01. Next base: position 321 of record CAMTOT010000177.1, on the reverse strand, counting down.
ATTGATAATTTTAAAAATTCATAATATAATACTCCGCATATGATCATAGCGATTGGCAATATAATCATCATACTCAAAGGCACACTCGCGGCTGCGTTGGCTGGCGATTTAAGATAAAAAAACGGAGTAGAATCAAGACGAAATCCCCAATATGAATATAACTCCAGATCTGAAATAAATATGATAGAAAGGATAGCGCTTACAACTACAAAATAAGCCTTCAACACAGGTCTTATCCATTCGCCGTTTATATAAGTATTAATAAGTATAAAAACCAGATCGGAAGAGCACACGTCTGAACTCCAGTCACCGCTCATTATC